>JAISES010000261.1 GCA_031263965.1 Prevotella sp.
TTACGTGTGGGGAACCCGTCAAGAGAAAAAAAGCGTAAAAAAGGGTGCCTGTCTGAGCATCGCAGGCACCATTCGCTAAGCAGCCTATTTCGTTGTATATAAGATGATTATATTTTTAAGAGCAAAAATCAATGTACACTTTCCGCACACTTTTACATAAAACTCTTCCGGTTTCTGTCTTACAAATGTATTATTAAAACTTTAAATTCACAAACCATTCAAATACCTTAGTGCATAACAAATTCCAAACTTATAACAACAAAATTCAGTTTAACCATTCCCCTGTCTCAATATCAACGCCCTGGTATTCGGTGACTGACCTTTTTGTCGAATGGGCGGCATCAGTAGCTATTCCGCTGTTTGGACGATGCAGGCTCATATTTACCAGTATTTTGCAGGTGTTGGCATAAGCCTTATTTTATCATGGTCAAATATGTAGGGGTGCTGCTTAACCCCTGCATTCACCCAGAACTTGCAAACAGGCTCGTGGAACCGCTTGCTGCGGCTTGTTATCCTGTACAGTTTAATTGTATCGTGATACCATTTACGCCCCTGAACCTTTATTGCCGCCTTTTTACGTCTTCTGGGAAGCTTTGGCTTTGTTAGGCCTTCTTTGCTGGGGCTGTGCTCCATCGTTCTCATAATATTTCATTAATATATAGGCCTGTTCTAAAAAATCATCGGTGGTGTTCTCCAAAGTATGCTAATTTAGACAAAGCCAAAATTGATGTAAAAGAAAGTGGGATTGAAAACTTTCAAATGATTGATCATTTTTTTAGAGAAGCAGCAAGTTTTACGGAACGCCCGCCGGATACGATGTCTCAATCGGCAGTTATTACCTTCTATGCCAACTGTATATTTCTTTCCGACAAGATGGTTTTTATCCTTGAATACAGTTACAAAGCTATCCCGGTTATCGGCGGCAATACTTCCATAGCTGACCCCTGAATCCGACAATTTGTTCTTCAACCCGTTGGCTGTTTTCAAGTCACGTTTGCCCCATACAAAGGCTACGATTTCACCTGTTTCCCTGTGATAAGCATAAATCAGCCATACCTTCCTTCTCTTATTCTCCACATAAGTCCAAAACTCATCTACTTCTAAACAATCTTAATACGCCTGTGGAGGGTGATTTTTATTCGCATTTACAAAAATACCAATTCATCCCTTGATTGTCAAATATTTACTGTGGCATACTTTTTACATCACCACCGATAATGTTACCTGAGTATAAACATATGTACTTAAAGTTATCTATATAATGCATAATTTTTTCTAAAATTGCATAATGAAATAACCATAAATAAATGTCATTTATCATGAAATTTTTAAAAAGAACGCACATATTAGCTATTTGTATTATCTTTTTATCGAATATTTCCGTATTTGCAGGAGATATATCAATCCGGATAACAAAGAAGTATTTAAACCTTCCTGTCTCTCATAAAGTGGACCGGTACCGAATGTCCTTCGAGATTGACGGTAAGCAGGAACGTTCATTCGTTATCCGTCTGGCCCCCGGAGAAGCTGACTATTGGGTTTTCTGCGATGTCAGCCCTTTCAAAGGAAAGACTATAAAAATACAATATGACGGTGATGCCTCCGGACTGAGCAAAATATATCAGGACGACAATATAGAAGGCTGGGAAACTCTATATAGGGAAAAGAACCGCCCACAATATCATTTCACTACACAGAGGGGATGGGTAAATGACCCTAACGGACTGATATATTATGATGGAGAATACCATCTTTTCTATCAGCACAATCCATATGAACGCGATTGGGAAAATATGCACTGGGGACATGCAGTCAGTAAAGACCTTGTACATTGGCAACAACTGCCCGAAGCACTTTATCCCGACCATTTAGGTACAATGTTTTCAGGTTCGGCTGTAATGGATTATGATAATACTGCCGGCTACAATAAAGGAAATACGCCCGCAATGATTGCGTTTTTCACAGCAGCAAGTCCTGATAAGCAGGTACAGGGCATGGCATACAGCCTCGACAAAGGACGCACATGGACTAAATATGATAAAAATCCACTGATAGATTCCAAAGTAAAATGGAATAGCCAGGATACCCGCGATCCCAAAGTATTTTGGTATGCACCGTCTAAACACTGGGTGATGGTTCTGAACGAGCGCGACGGACATTCGATATATACTTCGAAAAATCTGAAAACCTGGACATACGAGAGCCATGTGACAGGTTTTTGGGAATGTCCCGAATTATTTGAATTGGCTATCGATGGAAACAAGAATAATACTAAATGGGTGATGTACGATGCTTCGGGTACATACATGCTCGGCAAGTTCGATGGAAAAGTATTCACACCCGAATTGGGTAAATATTATTACACAGCAGGTTCTATATATGCCGCCCAGACTTTCACTAATATTCCCGATAGCGATGGAAGGCGTATACAGATAGGCTGGGGCAGAATACAGCAGCCGGATATGCCATTTAACGGGATGATGATGCTTCCCACTGAATTGACATTACGTACTACAAAAGATGGTCCGAGGCTCTTCAACATTCCGGTAAAAGAAACTGAGCAATTATTTACCCTTATGAGAGAATGGAGTGATTTGACATCCGGTGATGCAAATTCAAAAATGAAGGAATTCTATGAATCAGACTGCCTCTACATCAAAACCACAATAAAACTATCGCATGCGACCAATGCAGGATTCAATTTGTCCGGTCAACGCATAATCGGCTACGATATGAACAGTAACATGTTGAATGACATGTTTTATTCACCGCAGGATATGACGAGCATGGAGCTATCTGCCGGCATATATGTAGATAGAACTTCGATAGAAGTGTTTATAGATGACGGAATATATTCGTATTCTATGGAAAGAAAACCAGATGAGAAGAACAGGGAAGGATTCCATTTCTGGGGAAATAATATAGAAGTGAAAAAGCTTGAAGTATATTCCGTAAAATCGATTTGGCAATAAATCCTTATATCGGGAAACGCCCTGTAATATCAATTTAGGGCGTTCTTGTATTTATCCTGATTTTATAATAGTTAAAAACTCAGTTTCATGCTATGGATATAACAAAAGTCATTTACTCTTGATTTAAGCCAGAAAAACACTGAACGAATTTGCTGCAAAGGTTGATATTCTAATATATATATCTTGTCAGGAAAGCCCTTTGCCACGAAAGTATTTTTCTTATTTTGATACTATGATAAACAAAATACCGGTTTACATACTTCCATTTCTGATATTGCTATTCTGCTTTTTCTCATGTAATAATGAGGAAAAAGAAAAGCAAAAATACGTTATCGGATTTTCTCAATGTACATCCGACCCGTGGCGGGAAGCTGTAATTCTGGAAATGCAGATAGAGGCCTCCAATTACAAAAATATAGAGCTTGTCGTATACAATGCTTTGGGTAACAACAGCCGCCAGATATCACAGATACGTAAACTTATATCCCAAAATGTAGATGTGTTGATAATTTCGCCGAATGAGGCCATACCGATAACCGACATCGCCGTTGAAGCATACAAGAAAGGAATACCTACTATCATACACGATAGAAAAATAAAGTCGGACGAATATACCGTTTCTATAGGTGCAAATAACTACAATATCGGTTTAGCCATAGGGGAATATATCAACAATATACTTAGTCCCGGTTCGAGAATATTGGAAATATGGGGACTTGAAGGCTCTTCTCCTGCTATAGAACGGCACGAAGGCTTTATTGCCGCTCTCAATAAAAACAATGACTACAAGATAAATGAAGTTTACGGCAAATGGCAATATAATCTTGCTTTGGAGGAAACCAAAAAGATCGACCCATACAATGATATCGATTTGATCTTTGCCCACAATGATATAATGGCTATCGCTGCCAGAGACGAGATTATGAGAAAAGACTCACTTGCGGCAAAGCGTATAAAGTTTATAGGTATCGATGGTGTTTATGGAGACAATTCAGGTATAGAGGCCGTTGCCAACGGTGATTTCGAGGCTTCTTTCCAGTACCCTACAGGCGGTGCCCTTGCTATACAGGTTGCAGTGGATATACTGAACGGGAAACTTGTGAAGAAGAATTATACCCTCAATACGACAATTATAGACAAGACAAATGCAAAAACGATATTAGCCCAGTCCGAACAACTGAATAATTATCAGGTAAGGATAAACAGGCAGAAAGATGAAGAACTCAATTTATTGTCGCGGTTCAGGTTTCTGAGGAATTCCACATTCCTGATACTTGGTCTACTTGCTGTCATAGTGCCCCTGTCGAGTTATGTGATGTATGTAAACTTCAAGATAAAAAATAAGAACAGGGAATTACATGATAAAAATATGCTGGTAGAGAACCAAAAACAGGAATTATTTGTTAAGAATGAACAAATAGAAAATATCTCGAATCAAAAACTACAGTTCTTCACAAATATCTCTCATGAAATCAGGACTCCGATTACCCTTATTATTGGCCCGATAAATAAAATAATAAGGAACAACAAGATAGACGTTTCTTTACGTGAGGATATTATTTTAATGAAACGAAATGCGGATAGACTTTATCGTATTGTAAATCAGATGCTGGACTTCAGGCGGATCGATAATAACAAAATGAAATTGATTCTGACGCAGACAGATATCGTTTCGCTGACGGTGGAAGTCTTTGGCTACTTTAAGGGCGTTGCCGAAGAAAAACAAATCCACTATGAATTCAAGGCGGATATAAGGGAGCAGCTCATGTATATCGATGTCAATAAAATCGAACAGGTTCTGGTCAATATAATATCCAATGCCTTTAAATATTCTTCCTCCAAAGGATTTGTTCTTGTTACCATCGAAGAAAATGACGATTCCATCAAAATAAGCGTAAAGGACAAAGGTAAAGGACTGACTGAAGAGGAACAGAGGCATATTTTCGAGCGTTTCTATACAAGTAACAAAAACCTCGGTTCTTCGAGCTTCGGCATCGGATTGAATCTGGCCAAAGAATACATCGATTTACACGACGGTATAATCGATGTTGAAAGCCGGCAGGGAGAATATACTGTTTTCAGTATTACCTTATACAAGGATATCGCTCATTATTCGCATGAATATATAATTGAAGACATTTCATCCTTTATACCAAAAGACCAGAATGAAATGATAAACCAGAATTTAATCCAGGAAAAACTGGCTCAGTTTTACGATTATAAAATCCTGATAGTTGAAGATGATCCCGATGTAAGAAGCTTCCTGCGAAAAGAGTTATCTGATAATTTCGAAGTCAGAGTAGTGGAAAACGGGAAGGAAGCAATAAGTATACTGAACGAAGGAAGCGATGTGACACTGATTGTCAGCGATGTATTGATGCCTGAAATGAATGGCTTTGAACTCAGTAATAAATTAAAAACCAATATTGCATTCAGCCATATCCCTATAATATTGCTCACAGCCTTATCCGAAAACAGCCAGCGAATGTACGGTTTTCTGGAGGGGGCAGACGAATATATCCAAAAGCCTTTTGAT
>JAISES010000316.1 GCA_031263965.1 Prevotella sp.
AAGCATTTTTGGTTCCTTTTGCTGCTTAGGGCAAAAGGAACGCAAGCAATCTTCGATTGCGCGCAGGAACTGTTTTGGATATACAAACATATAAAAAAGAACATATATTTTAAACATAATCAAACCACTGGCCGGTATTGTTCAATAAATAGCAACTTGAATTATTTATTAATTTATCCCGTATGCACCGAAATGGTTTGCCGGAACAGGTGTTTTATAATTAGTACCTCCTACAGTAATTCCTGTGGATGAGAAGAGCGGAGCCATCTTTGCATCTGATCCGTTATTAGCCCCGTTAAGGACCGGAGATCCGGACTGAACATGGAAATTCCAGGAAGAATTATAGGTATAGCTTGTCAACGGATCGGTGTTGAACGGATAGTTCACGAATTTAGGGTCTTTTGCCGCATCACCAGCCGAAGCGCTTACAAGGCTATTTACGTCAACATATTGAGGGTAGACGTTCTTGTTGGATTTCGTATAACCAAGGAATGCCGTAGTCGTTCCACCCGCTATATCCTGCGGAAGCGTGCTTTGCTGCGACCCCGATGCATAGAAGTTATAGTCTATTACCGAATTTGTATCGCAACCGTCCGAGATACTGACAGTTCCCCATTTTGGCGTCATTGCCTTAAACTTGCAGTTTACGATCAGGTTATTGAACATGCTCACCAACGCTGCCTTTTCGATATATGCAGATCCACCTTTTTCGCCGTCACGCCTCCATCCGGCATTGATAATCGTATTATTATACGCTTTTATCTGCGCCTGGAAACGGTCTGCCGCATCATCCTGCCCGGAGCTCGATAGCTTCAACCCATTCGTATTGGGGCTGTACATAACATTAAAGGCTACATCGGCCTTACATCCGGCTTTGACGTTTACGGCTTCGGCTCCTGTATAGCCGTTCGCATGAAACAGGTTGTTGGCAACAATTACGCTACCTCCCATAAAATAAGTGGCATCGGACGCTCCATACCTTAATTCCGAATTGATGAGGACATATTTCCCGTTCACATTATTGGTCGTGATATGAGGCGTCGCATCATCGCCCGCAGTATAAATACCGGCAACGGCTGACGGTGAATCGGCCACAACCGGAGCGCCTGTATATTCTATGATGACATGGTCGAACAGCATTTCCCCGCAATCCGAAGTACCGACTATTCCTCCCCACAGTCCGGCGAAGATATTAGCGGACGTACGTTTGCCCGGAGCAACGGAAAATAAGACGGGATTTGTTGCAGTCCCTTTACTATACAGGTTGCCGGCTACCATAAACTCTTTTTAGTTAAACAATACATAACATTTGATGATTTGCAAATCAAAAGCGAATATAAGATCAAAAACACTACAGATTATTGAATTTCAGCGTATTGTCGTGATTTGTCGCGTTCTGTCGTAATTTGTCGTAGCTGGTTATACTGTCTCGTCCCCCCAAAAAAAATAACTGATCGTGACGACCAGTTATTTTTCATATTTTGAGAATGAAATTTGCAGCTTCAAAGTTATTCATCCCTTACAAATCCGACTCTTTTTCTTGGTTTATTTTCTAATTCCTTTTTACTTGCCAATTCAGTCAACGCCTGATAAATGTCATTAAACTGCATATTGGTCTCAATCATAAAAGTTTCTAGTTTTTGATTAAGTTCTGTATATCCTAAAGCATATTGACGGAGTGTAACAAAAGCTCGCATAATAGCGATATTTATTTCAATGGCTACATCACTGCGTAAAATACTGGATAACATGGCAACTCCTTGCTCTGTAAAAGCAAAGAGGAGTACTGAACTATGTTTGAGTGTTTCAGGCAACCGGTCACAATTTGTGACCAGTTCAATCCATTCAGATTCTGATAGCTCAAACATGAAATCGGGAAATGGAAATCGCTTTATATTCCGTCTTACAGCCTGCTTTAAGGCTTTAGTTTTTACATTATACATTTCTGCAAGGTCAAAGTCCAATAATACTTTAACTCCTCTAATTTCATGTATTTTATTCTGAATTATTTGTAACTCCATGATTACTGTAATTTAAGGTTAGAAATTTTACTATCTACATTCATCATATCCTCCAAAATACTCTGGTCCAGAATCTTTGCATAGTGCTGCGTCATACGGGTAGAAGAATGTCCAAGCATCTTAGCGACATTCTCCATCGTTACTTTGTTGGCTAAAGTGACACTGGTGGCAAATGTGTGCCTGGCTACGTGCGCTGTCAGTCTCTTGTTTATACCACATAAATCAGCCACTTCTTTCAAATAGCAGCCGAATGGATTTTATGAACTCTCTTTCAAAGAGTTATGAAGAGAGGTTTTTCAAGAGGTAATGATTTGGTAACGGTTCTTTTAACTTTTGCTTGCGCTATTTTGCATACATCAAATAGCTCTTCAAACAAAATTAAGTAAAAATATAATAATTCAAAATATTTTATTTACATTTCTAAGTAAATAATTAATAGCAATTCAATTTGAACTAATTCTTATGTATGCTTAATTCTAACACATGATGACACTCTAGCATTTATGGCCTTGTGACTTTTTGTTGCAACTAAAACAGCCATGAAAAAGTATTGCTAATCAAAATATAAAATTACCTGATAATATTTTTTATGATTATAGTCTTAACAGACTCTTTAGTACACCACAAAACTTATCTGTGTTTCTAAGGTATGTAATAATTTAGTTGTAAAACTATATATGGAAAATAATAAATCAATCAACATAAGAATGTTAAGAAATAATCAAACAAATTAAATCTATATTTTGGAGACTTTATATTAGACATTATGTTAGTTTAAATTTATAATTGAACGGTTTATGGATAATTCTGAAATTATGC
>JAISES010000348.1 GCA_031263965.1 Prevotella sp.
GTGCGGAAGAAGATTACAAGCAGGAGTGGGACGCCATTCGCTATGCCGTTCACGGCAAAATGTTTGCCTTGGTTGGCAATGACGGCGAAGGAAACCCGATTATTTCCGTCAAGCACGATCCCGAACACGGGATAGAATTGCGGGAAAAATACCCCGACATCGTTCCCGGATACTACCTGAACAAAATGCATTGGAGTTCGGTGTTTTTAAATGGAAACGTGCCCGAAGAAGTTTTGAAGCAAATGCTGGACAGCTCGTACGATTTAGTTTTCCATTCGCTAAGCAGGAAAATTCAGAATGAAATTTAGAAATCATGAAGCTGCTGCAATGAAGCTTTAGTGCGCCGAGTGGGGGAAAAATCCTCACAAATGATTAATCCAATACACCATAAATACCAATAAATCGGGATTGTGTACTTTTTCAGAAAGTGGGAACTTTGCACTCTGAAATATTAGTACAAATGTTAAGAAGAATATTAATCGTTATCGTTTTGTTTCTGTCCTGTTTACAGGCATTTACACAGAGTGGAGGTAAAAACGCCGTTATCAGAGGCGTCGTTAAAAACGCAAACGGAGAGCCGGTTGAATATGCCGCCATCTCTATTAAGAATACACCACTGGGTACACAATCCAACGCCGAAGGAAAGTTTTTTCTTCATGTTCTTCCGGGCACACAAACCTTCCACATACAGTCGCTTGGCTATGCTCCATATGAAAAGCAAGTAGAACTGAAACCCCATGAGCGGATTGGCCTGGAAATACAACTAAAGTACAGCCCGCACAATTTGGACGAAGTAGTGGTCGAAGCCAAATCGCAGGTTCAAATGGTAAAGGAAACACCTTTTAATGTAGTGGCATTAGACGCTAAAGCCTTTTATAATACGACTTCGGACGTGGGGAAGCTCTTAGATAAAGTTTCCGGGATAAAAATCAGGGAAACCGGAGGCGTTGGTTCCAACCTGAACATTTCATTGAACGGTTTTACCGGAAATAATGTAAAAGTCTTTATGGATGGCGTGCCCATGCACGGATTCGGTTCCGCGTTCCAGTTGAATAATATACCGGTCGGTTTGGCAGACCGTATTGAAGTTTATAAAGGCGTAGTCCCAATTGAATTTGGGTCTGACGCAATGGGCGGTGTCATCAATATCGTGACCAACCAAAGCCGTAGACCTTACTTAGACTTTTCCGCTTCTTACGGTTCGTTCAATACCCTGAAAACAAATCTTAATTTAGGTTATACGGCAAAATCGGGATTTACAGTACAAATCAATGCCTATCAGAATTCATCCGACAATGATTATGAAGTAAAAACGGAAGTAAAAAATCTGCAAATAGGCATGACTCCTTTGGGAGAATACCACTGGGTAAAGCGTTTCAATGATGCTTATCACAACGAAGCCGTCGTCGGTAAAATCGGATTTGTGAAGACAAAATGGGCAGACCGGTTCCTGGTGGGCGCCACTTTGGGACACGAATATGCCGAAGTGCAACAGGGGTACAGAATGACAACTGTCTTTGGGGAAAAGAAAAAGACAGCCAGCTCCAACCTGTACTCCTTAAACTATGAGAAACGCAATCTTTTATTCAAAGGACTGAATGTGAAGTTGAATGCAAATTATAACATTTCCAACAACCATAATACCGATACTATCAACAGAAGCTACAACTGGTTTGGGGAATACGTTACAAAAAACGCCAAGGGGGAATATGGCAGCCCGACACTCAGCAGTTTTAAGAACAGAAATCAATCGGTGACAGTAAACATCGGCTATCAGATTACGCGACAACACTCCTTGATGCTGAACGATGTGTACACCGCCTACAAGCGATCGAACAACAATGCTATGGCAATTGTAGATCCCGATAACCCTCCGGAACCGGATATTGAGCGCAGGAGCAAAAAAAATACACTGGGACTTTCTTACCGTTATATGTCGCCGAACGAAAGATGGAAAGCCAACATTTTCGGGAAACAGTATAATATGGATGTTACCGGGCCTGTAAACACAGGCGATGCTTCGCATCCGAATTACGTGGAAGTAAATAGCGATTATAGTATTACAGGTTACGGCGTAGCCACCACCTATAATTTCGAAAATTTGCAACTGAAAGCCTCTTTTGAAAAAGCCTACCGGCTGCCGAGCGACAACGAACTGTTCGGGGACGAGGTGCTCGAATCCGGCAGTGCAAATATCAAAGCGGAAGAATCGTATAATTACAATCTTGGGGCAACATTCAACAGGAACCTGTCGGTAAACAGCGTTTTGTCGGCAGATGTAAGCCTGTTTTACAGGGATACCCGTGATTTTATCCGAAGGGTGGTTGACGCCCGCGAGGGCGGTGTAACGAGCGAAAACTGGGGACAGGTAAAAAATATCGGCATCGATGCGGAAGTGCATTATTACTACAAAAATAAATTTGCAATCGGAGGCAATGTAACTTATCAAGATATGCGAAACTATGAGCAATACAGCAGAAGTAACAGCCGGCAACTTTCGGTAACCTATAAAGACCGTATGCCCAATATCCCGTATTTCTTCGGGAATGCAGATGCTACTTATTACTTCCATAACTTGTGGGGCAAAGGAAATACGCTTTCTTTAAGCTATACATTCAACTTTATGTATCAGATATACGTGAACTGGCCAAGTCTTGGCAACAAAGACACAAAAGACCAAATCCCCACACAACTGTGGAACGACTTTAATGTGACCTATGCTATCCTGAACGGGATATATAATATTTCGTTTGAAGTAATGGATATCAATAATGAATTGCTTTATGATATATTTTATAATCAGAAACCAGGAAGAAGGTTCTCTGTGAAATTCAGATATTTTATCACAAGTAAGAAAAAAAATTATTATTAATATTAAAATTTATAAACAAATGAAAACATTTAGTACAACAATGAAGTGCCTGCTTGCAGGAAGTGTATTATTCGCTGCAATAAGTTGCAGCGACGACAACGACGACCCCACACCGAACCCGGTGGCAGTAACCAAATTTTTTATCGCAGCCACTCAGGATGGCGCGACATATTTTATTACGGCTGATGACCTGGAGTCCGGCACAGTCGATATTGCAGGAAAAGGTATAGAAGAAACCAACTCATATACCCACCTTGTAAACGGCACCAATAATGCCATTACCGCTTTGGCATACAGACAGGGCGATCCCGGTGTTGGTATTTCTTTTAAATTAGATGATAATGGTAACCTGACCAAGCTTTCCAACGAATTTACGCTTGCTGATGGATACAATACCGTAGGCGTTTTTGAAAACTATATCGTAGCGGGAAGAAATGCAACCCTGGCAAGTA
>JAISES010000185.1 GCA_031263965.1 Prevotella sp.
TGAATTACCAAATATAGAAAATATTATGTACAGTAAATGTGACCTAAAACAGGAGCTAATTGCTGATTATTAATTTATTGATGGTTTTTACTTTACATAATCATTTAGTGTACATAAAACGGCGATTCTTCAATGATGGGAGCCTGTACGACAGAGGCTTTTCCGGCAGTGAGTCCCATATCCGCGAACTTATTAAAATCTTTGCCCGACTTTACACCGCACCAGTCGGTAGCATACGCCAGTTCCTGTGTCGTGATATTGATCACAAACTCCATATTCTTCTTGATGATCCCGTACGAATGCCTTTCAGGACGTAGAGAGATATAACACATCGGGGGATTGGTGCATATGGTACCCAACCAACTCAGTGTTATTATATTATATTCTTCTCCCGTGCTGCCGCAACTGATCATTGCAGCAGGTAACGGATAGATTAATGTCCCCGGTTTCCAGTCCTGTTTCATCTCAGAATGACTTCGTCTTTCTTTATTTTAAGGTCGCAGTAGTGGCAACGGAGCTCGATGTTCTTGCAATCGATCACATCGAAACGGGTTTGCATCGGTTCGTTGTTGGTTATACACTTCGGATTGTTGCACTTTACTATGCCTTTTATTACCTGAGGCAGTTCAACCCGTTTTTTCTCTACCACCCTGTAATCTTTTATAATATTGAGAACCACATTAGGCGCAATCAGGGCGATCTTGTTTATTACATCCTCTTCGAAAAACTTGTCGGCAATCTTTATGATGCCCTTCGAATCCATTTTTTTGCTTTCAAGGTTGTTTCCGATGGTAATGGGATTTTCCAGTTTTTCCAATCCCAGCAGAGATACGACCTTGAATACTACATTGGTTGGTATATGATCTATCGCCGTGCCGTTGCACAAAGCGGCTACTTGCAATTCTTTTCTTTGTTCTTTCATGTTGTTGTCGTGTTAGTCCACTTTTATATTCAATGCATCGCAAATAACGGCCTGTCTTGTAAAAACGCCATTCTTAGCCTGTTCGAAGTAGTAAGCCTTTGGGCTGTCGTCCACGTCCTGTTGTATTTCGTTTACCCGTGGCAGCGGGTGTAATATTCTCAGGTTATCTTTTGTTTCCTCCAGCATATCTTTCTTGAGAATGTATACGTTCTTCACTTTTTCATATTCCATGAGATCGGTGAAACGCTCACGTTGCACCCGCGTCATGTATAATATATCGGCATGATTGATTACCTCCGGTGAAAAATCAATATCCTCATCGTACTTTATCCCTCGTTTGTCGCAGAAGTTCTTGTAAGTATCCGGCAATCTTAGTTCCTCAGGCGCTACAAAGTGAAATGTAGGGTTGAAGTGCGACATGCCTATTATTAGCGAATGTACGGTGCGCCCGTATTTGAGGTCGCCGACAATGGTGATAATCAGGTTTTCCAGCGTGCCTTGCGTTTTATAGATCGAATAAATATCCAGCATGGTTTGCGTCGGATGCTGGTTGGCTCCGTCTCCTGCATTGATAACCGGCACAGACGAAACTTCCGAAGCATAGCGTGCCGCGCCTTCCAGATGATGCCGCATGATAATGATGTCGGAATAGTTGTTTACCATCAGTATCGTATCTTTCAGGGTTTCGCCTTTGGAAGAACTGGTTGTGGCTGCGTCGGAAAATCCTATGATCCGCCCGCCAAGCCTGTTTACGGCCGTTTCGAAGCTCAGGCGCGTACGGGTTGAAGGTTCGAAGAAGAGAGTAGCACAGACTTTACCCTCGAGCAATCTCCTGTTGGGCTGTTCATCAAACTTTTTTGCCAGATTCAGTATTCGCAGGATATCCTCCTTCGAATAATCTGTAATTGAAACCAGACTCTTGTTACTCATACGGTTATTATATTTTGAAAAGATGATTTCAGATCAAAAAAATCCCCGGAAAAGAAAACTTCTTCGAGGATAAAATATCTGATTGTCGCAATAAATCGTGGATAATAAACAGATCGTCGTAAAGCATACGGCTCATATTATGTAAGGATGCTCTTTTCATAAAACTACGATCTTGTTTCATACAAAGATAGAAACTTTTTTCGGGATAGGTGTATTATTTTTCAGTAATAAGTTGTTGGGAAACGAAGAATTTGTTTAAATTTTAGCAAAAAATATTATTATAGGATTAGGAAAAGATTTCTTATCAATTTTTCATGCTTTTTTCAGCGTATTTTTCCTTTTTGCTTGCAGGTTTAGCGGACTAACCCCCGCTCGCGCAGACTTGTAGTCTGTGTGTTGCGTAGCAAAAAAAAAGGATTGCTCTTCGGGCAAGACACGGAGAAATGTCCGCGTCGGCAGGGGAATTTATGGTTACTCAACCTTTTCAAGATTCCGCTTTCCTAAATTCATTTTTTTGAGTTTCACATTTTTTGAATTTCCCTTGAAAACTATGTTTTCCTTATATCCGATTTTATTTAGGGTAACAAAGTAATCTCCTTTCGGTATATATTTTGAGGGTACTTTTACGGGAGTTTTTCCAGTATAGACAACTTCTTTCCTATTATTTATAATATTTAAATCAGCTCCTTCCGGGTCACTGTCCATAAAAAAAGCATAAGAACTGCAACTGGAACATAAAACACAAATAATAAGAACAACCAAGATTTTCTTCATAATTCATGATTTGTATAAATAGTATTCATCAATAATTTCATAGACATATTTTGACCATTTTCGGCTGAGCCAAAACTGTTTTATCGTTCCAACATAATCTTATCAGCTAAAGTTCTATTCTCTAAATCCATCATTTTTTATCTCTAATAGTCCCATAAAAGGTATCCAAAAGGATTTATAACTTTCCCATCCTTTAGTATTCCGTTATATAATATTGGATTAAACAAACCTTTATTATAATCTGGCAATCTTCACACCCTAAAGATAGAGATTTTCTGCAATGCGGTATGCAATAAGGGATTGAACTATTCATATTCAGCGACAGGTAATGGTTTGGAAACTACTTAGCCGCTTTACCGCGCTTCATTTTCCACCACTTCAAATAACTCTTACACGAAGGTAAGCAATATATTTTAAACCCCAAAAGAGGATGAATATTTTCATTTGATCAAATCAATATTTAACTCCCCCCCGCTCGCGCAGACTTGTAATCTGTGTATTGCGCAGCAAAAAAAGGATTGATCTTCGGGCAAGACACCGGCAAATATCTGCGCCGGCGGGGGAATTTATGGTTACTCAACCTTTTCAAGATTCCGCTTTCCTAAATTCATTTTTTGAGTTTCACATTTTTTGAATTTCCCTTGAAAACTATGTTTTCCTTATCATAAATAATCAAGAAGATAAGGAGCATGATGAAGATTTTAGTATCTCCTAACTTTAAGTCGGTTTTAGCCGATTGCAAATCTTTCGGATTTGAGCCGAAAGTTGTTTAATCACCCTTTTATCAAGTTTTTTTTACTCTATTAAAAATAAACTTGTAGATTTGTATTTTAAAACCATATATTTATGGGTCAAATAAACAAGATCAAAGGAATTGGGCAAAGGATCAAAATTCCTACCCCTGTATTCTTTATCCTTACTATTATAATTATAATGTTTTTTTTGCCGCGCGAAGGCAAATACAGGTATTCGTATGCAGAAAACAGACCTTGGCAATATGGATTGCTGACAGCGCCTTTCAAATTTCACATACATAAATCCGAAGCACAGATACAGCAGGAGAAAGACAGCATTATGCATACATACCTGCCTTATTACAAAACAAATGTTGCCGCTTCGAGAATATCTTCAATACAATTTCAGTCGGATGCCAAAGCAAAAAGTATTCCGGATGAATACATAAGCTATATTACAAGAAAGCTTAACGAAGTTTATAAAGCCGGAATAATATCCCCCGAAGATTACGAGAAAATACAACAACTACCCAAGAAACGAATACTCCTTAGCGAAAACAACAGTAACATTGTTAATTCGAGATACCTGGCTTCATTTTATACTCCAAAGCAAGCATATGAGATAATTATAAATGACGCCCCTCCCTATATAGATATAAAACATCTTCAATCAATAAACTTAAATGACTATCTGGAAGTTAATATCAACTATGATGAAGATAGATCGTCCAGCGACAAAAAAGACAGGCTCCAGCAAATCCCCTTGTATGAAGGAGAAGTTCAATATGGAGAGAAGATTATCGACAGAGGTGAAATTGTTGATGCCCGCCTGAAAAATATGCTTGACTCCTATACCAACGAAGCCGCAGATAAGGTAGGGACAAAAGCTAAACCGGGGTGGCTCATGTTCGGAGAATTAGTTATGATAACTATTATCATAATGGCCTTAATGGTTTATCTGATGTTTTACAGGATAGAAGAATATATAAATAGAAGAAATGTGATATTCATACTGCTTATGGTAGGTATATTTCCGGTTATAACAGGGCTTATGGCCGATACCAAAATGTTTATGCTGATGTACCTCGTGCCGTTTGCAATACCCACAATCCTGATCCGGACATTCATCGATTCAAGAACTGCATTGACCACTCACCTTACTACAGTAATGATCTGCGCCCTTATGCTTCCGATGGGGCAAATGTCGCAATTCATTATCTTGCAGATTCTTGTGGGATTTATGTGTATTTTCAGCCTGAAAAACCTATCCGAGCGATCACAACTGGTTTATTGTGCCCTACTCATACTACTTACTTATATAATCACTTATACTGCATGGATACTATGCACCGACGGAGATGTATCCCTTATACGGGAAAACTGGCGGATATACCTGTATTTTTGTATCAATTTTGTATTCGTTACATTTGCCTACCTGTTGGTCTACATGTGTGAACGCATTTTCGGATTTATATCCGAGGTAAGTATGATAGAGCTATCAAATACCAACAGGCCATTGCTACAACAATTATCAGAAGTTGCACCCGGAACATTCCAGCATTCCATGCAGGTGTCTACGCTCGTGGTTTCCGCCGCTCATCGCATAGGCGCAAATGCCACATTAGTACGTACAGGAGCTCTCTATCACGATATAGGTAAAATGATGAATCCTATTTTCTTTACAGAAAATCAGACAGAAGGATTTAATCCGCATGCAGGGCTTTCGGAGAAAGAAAGCGCCCGTATTATCATCGATCATGTGGCCGAGGGGGTAAAAATCGCCAAAAAACATAATTTGCCTCAGCAGATCATCGATTTTATAGAAACACATCACGGAAAGGGAAAAGCAAAATATTTTTATAATTCTTATATAAACAATCATCCGGACGAAGAGGTGGACGAAGCCGGTTTCACATATCCGGGACCAAATCCGTTTACCCGCGAAACAGCTATCCTGATGATGGCCGACACAGTTGAAGCGGCATCCCGAAGCCTGAAAGAAGTAAGCAAGGAATCTATTACCGAGCTGGTGAACAGGCTTATAGATGATCAGCTAAATGATGGGTTGTTCCGGAATGCTCCCATCACCTTCAAAGATGTTGAAATTGTGAAAGAGGTGTTTTGCGAAAAGCTGATTAGCATGAATCACATGCGCATTGACTATCCGGAATTAAAAAAACAAATGGGTGCTGAAACGCCGCACGTTGAATAATAGAATATTCACATCTTAAATATAAAGAACATATATGAAAAATTTATTTGTATTGCCGGTATTCCTATTGATGACATTAGGAATTTATGCCCAGGGCTATCAGTTTACAACAGTAAAGGAAAACCCTGTCACATCCATTAAAAACCAAGGAAACAGCGGTACCTGCTGGAGTTTTTCCGGAGTAGCATTCCTTGAGTCGGAACTTCTTCGTATGAACAAAGGAGAACATGATCTTTCGGAAATGTATATCGTTCGACGCAATTATGCCGATAAAGCAGAGAAATATGTAAGAGTCAGCGGCAATCTTAATTTTGCACAAGGCGGATCATTTGCCGATGTAGTAGAAACCCTGAACGAATACGGAGTGGTGCCGGACGAAGCATACGCAGGACTTAACTATGGGGAAACAACACATAAACACGGAGAAGTAGAAGCCGGACTTTCGGGTTATATAAAAGGAATTGCCGCTAACAAAAACAGACGGATATCTCCTGTTTGGACAATCGGGCTAAATGGTATTCTCGATGCTTATTTCGGAGCGTTTCCTCATGAATTCCAATATCAGGGTAAAAAATATACACCTCAGTCTCTGGCTCAATCATTGGGATTAGATAGCAAAAATTATGTTTCTTTCACGTCCTTTACACATCATCCATTCTATGCTCCGTTTGCATTGGAAATTCCGGACAACTGGCGCTGGTCTCTATCGTATAATGTGCCGGTAGACGAAATGATACAGATAATTGATAACGCCCTCAACAATGGCTATACCGTTGCATGGGCTACAGACGTAAGCGAAATCGGATTTACCCGCAATGGCGTAGCTGTTGTCCCCGATGAAGAAGCTTCTGAAAATGTAGGCTCCGACCAGGCTCATTGGCTGGGTTTACCACAAGCCGAAAAGAACAATCGCCTGAAGGCTCAGGCAGACCAAGGTCCGGTAAAAGAAAAAGCGATCACTCAGGAAATGCGTCAGGTTGCCTTCGATAACATGGAAACAACAGACGATCACGGAATGCAAATATATGGTATTGCAAAAGACCAAAACGGAACAAAATATTATCTGGTAAAAAATTCATGGGGAGAAACCGGAAAATACAAAGGTATATGGTATGCTTCAGAAGCTTTTGTTAAATACAAAACGACAAGCATCATGATCAATAAAGATGGGATTCCTGCTGCTTTAGCAAAGAAATCAGGTTTGTAATCAAAACCAACGATAGAAAAAGCCGTTTGGAGTTCCAAACGGCTTTTCTATTTCCTGTATTTTCTTTTTATTTCTTTTCGATATAATCTTCAACAATAGCCTGAGTGAGACCCATGTTGGAGAATCCCCCGTCGTGGAAAAGATTTTGCATCGTTACTTTGCGGGTATAATCTGAGAACATCATGATACAGTAATCGGCGCACTCGTCCGAATCTGCATTTCCCAGCGGAGACATTTTTCCTGCAAAATCGAGGAATG
>JAISES010000433.1 GCA_031263965.1 Prevotella sp.
GAATGGAAAGCTTCATTGAAAGAGAAGCCGGAAACAGTAGATGCAGAGATGGTTGCAGCTGTAGTTTCTATGATGTCGGGTATACCTGTACAGCGAATCGGCGAATCGGAAGGGCTTAAACTCGCAGGCATGAAAGACAGCCTGAAAACCTCCGTTGTGGGGCAAGATGAAGCCGTTAATAAAATAGTAAAAGCTATACAGCGTAACCGCATAGGGCTGAAAGATCCTAACCGTCCGATTGGTTCGTTCATGTTCCTTGGACCGACAGGCGTAGGTAAAACTCACCTGGCAAAAATGATTGCGGAACAACTGTTCGACTCGGCTGACGCCCTCATCCGCATCGACATGAGCGAATATATGGAGAAATTCAACGTATCGCGCCTGGTTGGAGCACCTCCGGGATATGTAGGATACGAAGAAGGGGGACTGCTGAGTGAAAAGGTACGCCGTAAACCATATTCGGTAATACTATTGGATGAAATTGAAAAGGCTCACCCTGATGTTTATAACATTTTGCTTCAGGTGATGGACGAAGGTCATTTAACGGATAGTCTTGGACGCAAGATAGACTTTAAGAATACTATCCTGATTATGACATCCAATGTAGGGACGCGTCAATTGAAGGATTTTGGCGGAGGCATCGGCTTCAACAGGCAAGATGCCGCAAACAGGGAATATTCGAGAAGTGTGCTTCAAAAAGCATTGAACAAGACTTTCTCACCGGAATTTTTGAACCGCGTAGATGATATTATTACGTTCGATCAGTTGGATAAAACATCCATTGAGAAGATTATCGACATCGAATTGAAAGGGTTCTATAAACGTATGGCCGAGTTGGGATATACCATTGACTTAAGCAGGGAAGTAAAAGATTTTCTTGCCGATAAGGGTTATGACGTACAGTTCGGCGCCCGTCCGTTAAAACGTGCTATTCAAAACTATGTAGAAGATGAGATTGCCGAACTGATACTTTCAGGAGCCGTGAAAGAAGGAGGCACTATTAATTTTGAACTCGATAAAGAAAATGATAAATTAAAAGCTATTGCCGGATAATGGAATAGCTTGACTAAGAGCGAAAGAGGGCGTGTCGGAAGGTCACGCGTGGTCGGAAGAAAAATCTTTCGACTATTTTTTATATAATCATTTGATTTTCAATTGGTTATATTTGTTTTACATCTTTATTTTCATTATCTTAAGTATTGACAATCAACCAATTATGGCAATATTTAAGAATCATAAAATAGGGATAAATGAACTGTTGGGAGTAATTCCCGAAGCTTTGTTAAGTCATCTTTCAGAAAATACAAAAGTCGATTATTACTCAAAAGTTCTTCACGGTAAAAAACTATTTTATCTGCTGATGTATGGTATATCCGAAAATGATAGGCTGAGCCAACGTACCTTAGAAGATACTTTTAATGATCCGGTCTTTATATGGAGGTATTACAGCACTTTTTTTATTCTTGTGGCGCTTTAGCTGCGCCGTGTGCTTTACGTGCGGGGAACAACCCGTCAGGAGAAAAAGGCGTAAAACGGGGTGTCTGTTTGAGCCTACAAGGGCGAAGCAATCCGGGAATTGGGCGGTTAGCGATAGGGGCACCCCTTTGTGACTGCCCGAAAAGATACAACTGGATTGCTTCGGGTAAACCCTCGCAATGACGCGAAAGAGAAAGTTAAAGCGGACGCATAAAGCGTTTTTGGTTCCTTTTTGCTTGGGACAAAAGCAGTTAAATATTTGAAATTTGCCAGATGAATAACAGGTGATTAAAAGATCGGGGCCTTCATAAAATAGAAATAACCTCCCCGAAATCGGGAAGGTTATTTATTGGTAATTAACTATTAATTTCAGATCAATCCGCACTTTCTATTACTACAGGCCACAATGGATTCTGTACTAACAAATGTCCCCGACTCTTGTTTATTTCGTTTTGAGGAACAGGATACCAATAGTACTCTTTAGACCAGCGACGAGTTTCCAGTGGTGTACGTTGAAAGAAAGAATCAATGCTGCCAAGCGGCCTCGTGTTTGTATTATTTATTGACACATTGTCAAATCCGTTCATATACATTCCGCTCATACGGGTAATATCGCCATCTACACCACCTTTATCCGGCTGATTAGCCGCTACCGGATCGCATATCATCCAACGACGCATATCGAACCACCGTTGGCCTTCGCCTATGAATTCAGCATGGCGCTCCTGCACGATAGCTTTAAATTGTGCTTCTTGATTTCCGATCACTCCTTTTTTAACATTCGTATTATCCAACTCTGCGTAACCGGGAACGCCCGCACGAACTCTTACCTTATCCAGGTATTCAATAATTTTAGGATCACCCGGATTTATTTCATTTAAAACCTCTGCATAATAAAGGTAGAAATCGGCAAGACGAAGCAAAATAGACGGACGGGACCATGATGTATAAACTGTAAATGGCGTACCCGGAGCCCCAGCTACATTTATAGATGTTACACCTTGTGCTATGCGGCGATTCTTAAATTTATAAAACAGATAACCCGCTCGCGGCCAGTTTTCGCCGCCTGCAATACCAGATGCTTTGCCTCGACCAAACCATTGATAATACACTCCGTCAGGTTTGTTATGTTCATTAGCGTGAATGTGCCAACTCTTACCATTATAGCCTATGGCCGCATAAAAGCGAGATTCGCGATTTGCATACATATTAAAGATATTAGGATCGGGATTATTATTTACATGAGTAGGGTTATTTACTGTAGTAAAACCATCCTCTCTATAACCGGATCCTCCGTCGTAGATAGTCAGTCCGTTATTCATAAAGAAAGCATCAACAGATTCTTGTGAAACAGAGATATTCGCAAAATTTGTTGGACTGGCATATAAATCTACCGGATTTGAACGACGTTCCTGGTTATTCGGATTACTATAATCATTATATGCCGTCGCCCAAAGAATCTCATCATTATACTTCTGAAACACTTGGTAAACAGACGCATGAGGATCTATTTCCATTGTATTCGAATCGTATTCTTCATGCAATTTATGCCCTAGAGAATGTGCATAATCAAGAAATTCTTCTAACCTTAGCTTAGCTGTTTGCCATTTACTTTGGTCATAATCAGGGAAAAGACGAGTTCCATCTCTATTTACGATAGCTAAACTTTCCGTAAAGCCTCCGTTAAATAATTTAGAAGCTGCATATACCCATAGCTTCGCACGTAATGCACGCGCAGCAATTAAAGTAGGACGTACCATTTCGCCTATATTGTAATCATTGCTGCCTCTTCTGATAGAAGCCGGAAGCCTGCCTGCATTTATCACCTCTGCCAGTAATTCATCCATATAATTAATCAGATCATCCATTGGGGCACGGGCGTAATCTATGCTCTGATCCTCAGGGTCTGCAATATCTGTAACCAATGGTACGGGGCCATAAAGTTCAAACAATGTGAAATACGAATACGCTATCAGAAATTTAGCTTCATCTTTCATACGGAGCACCTCATCTTCCGGAAGCACTGTATTACCGGTACCGCTGCCAATAGAGTGCACCCTATTCAGAAATATCAATGCTTGACGTATATACTGATATTGTGTCGCCCAACGATGATAACCGGCATTAGCAGGAGTGTATCCCGACACCATAGTATTACGGGCAAAGTTGCATGCCAGTTCACCCGAGATAGCAGACCATGGATTGCTCATAGCATCAGCGGAAGATGCATTTTTAGAATATTCGATAATACAATTAAATATATTACCATGCCAACGTTTAGTGTATCCTACATTTTCGAAGACACCGTCAATGGTTAAATTATCTGTCAATTCGGACGATACATCCAGATAATCGCTACACGATGCAAAGGTTGTTGCAGCTATTATGGATATGCAAAGAAATATTTTATTTAATTTTTTCATAGCGACTGTTTTAAAAAGTTACATCTAAACCAAATGTCCACGTAGAGCTTATTGGATAGCGGGCTCCTGAACGGCTGGTTACTTCCGGATCCCAAAATTTCACTTTATCCCATGTACGGATATTTTCGCCTTGCACGTATAGACGTATACCACTAATACTTGCTTTCTTAAACATCTTAGGATTGAACGTATAGCCTATTTCAATATTTTTAAGGCGTATATACGATGCATCGCGATACCACCATGTACTGGCGCGGGAATTATTGCTATTACCCGTCGTACGTAATCTAGGGAATAATACATCCTGATTGTAAGGGTCTTCGTATCGCCAACGATCCATTGCTTCTTCCCGTAGTGCTGCATCAGTTATAGAGCGTTGGAACGGATAAAAGTTTTCTACTTTGTTCAATAGATAAGTCGATACACGGCCGGCGCCTTGAAAAAATGCACCGATGCTAAAACCTTTCCATTCGGCAGTCAGACCGAAACCATATACAATCCCTGGGGTATTTGTCGGATAAAATCCATTTATATAGGTTTGGTCATAGGAATCGATTGATCCATCCCCGTTTAAATCACGATAACGTATATCTCCGGGAGCTACGGTCAACTTAGGGTCAGGAATACCGGGTTTGAGTTGATAAGTTTCAGACCCGTTAGCATTCTTTGTAATTATAAAATCATCCGGAGTATACAAGCCTTCAGCTATATACATAAACGGCTGGCTTATACTTTGCCCTGTATATGCCTGATAAGCGTACGATTGCGGCACTTCGTCATATTCTACTACATTATTTTTGGTAAAAGTATAGTTAAATCTTCCTATAAGCATTAAGTCCCCTATAGCCTGTTTGGCTACAACATTGAGGTCTACCCCTTGATTTTTTGTCCGGCCGAAGTTTTGCATAGGATTTACACGTAACCCTGCGGCTGTAGGAAGTGTATTACGGCGAATAAGGATATCATAACGTTCATTGTGGAAATAATCAATACTGGCATCGATACGTCCGTCAAATAATCCGAAGTCAACACCTGTATTAAACTTGTCTTCAACCTCCCAGCTAAGTGTCGGAGTTGCATAATCGCTTTCGATAATACCTGCACCCGGACTACCTGCACCTTGTCCATTATTGGCAACACCTGAGCCTCCAGTCCATGAAAAGTTGTATCCTAAACTTGATTCATCAACCCTTTCCCTGTATGGAAAGCGGGACATATCACTTGATAACACATCATTACCTGTTCTACCATATGAAACGCGGAATTTAAATTTGTTGACTGTTCTCTCTATTTTTTTCCAAAATTTTTCGTGGCTAATCCACCATGCTATACCAACTGCAGGAAATGTTCCCCATCTATTGCCTTCAGCAAAATTTTCACTACCCGTCATACCCATGCTAGCTTCGAGCAAATAACGCCCGTCGTAGCCATATGTAGTACGTGCAACCACACTTTGCTTGCGGTAAGGCAACATTTCCAGGCCATTGCTTCGAGATTGATATTGAGTTTCTTTCTGATTATATAAAATCAAACCTGTGACATCATGTTTACCGAAAGTCCGCTTATAATCAAAAGCCGTTTCGATGTACACTTTACGTTCTCCCGAACTGCTTGATGCTGTAGGATTTGACAATGCGGATCCTGCCCGAATCTGACTGAAAATTAATTTTCCATCCTGATCTCTACCTGTAGCATAGAAAGAGTTAGCCTCTTTGGTTCTGTTGAGGCGTCCTTGTGTTATAGCATCAAAGCTTAAAGCTCCCCGCCAAGACAGTCCATTTGTAAATATACCCAAATCTTGAGTCAGGCTAACCCTCGATTGTACAGTTACTTCCCAGTTTTTAGTATAACCCATATTATTTAGCAAGTTATACGGGTTTGCACGCTCTGCTGTACCTACAGATCCTGCCGAATACTGCGGATGTTCGGCAAATGTACCATCGGAATACACCATAGGAAAGTAATACCTTGGAGCCATGGATATGATACTCCATAAGTTATCCGAGGTTGTCATTGGAGCATTCTGTTTTACAAAATAACCGGATAAGTCTACCGACATCTTCGTTGTTTTGGTTAAATCCATGTCTATGTTAGAACGTAAGTTATAACGTTCGTACTTAAGGTTGGCATCATAATTCTCTACCGTATTACTATTATATAGGCCATCCTCAGTATAGTAAGCTCCTGACGTAAAGAATTTAACCCTGTCGCCACCACCTCTGAAATTTATTGTATACCGGCTAACATTCGTATTCGGTTTCAGCAAATCCAGCCAGTTTGTATTCGGGTATAGATCAGGGTCAGCTCCTATACGATATTTCTCCAATGTAGCATCATCATATGTAGGCAACCATCCGGACAGAGGATTTCCCGCCTCATTCCATGTGGCTTCGTTATACAAATTAAGGGTCCTGTACGAATCGAGAGATTGCGGTATACGGATCGGTGTACGTATAGCATGTTCTACATTTACGGATATAACAGTCTTTTGAGCAACCCCGCGCTTTGTTGTGATCAGGACTACCCCGTTTGCTCCTTCTGCTCCATATACGGCCGTTGCAGACGCATCTTTCAGTACCGAAAAAGTTTCAATTTCTTCAACCGGAATATTGCTCATATCACTTTTGCTGCGAGGAATACCATCAATGATAATCAGAGGATTTGTTCCTCCGGCAAAAGAGCTCACCCCCCGAATCCAGAAGTTGGAATCATCATAGCCTGGCTCACCCGATGGCTGAATGGCAATTACCCCTGATAGCTTTCCAGCCAAGGAGTTTGAGAGACCACGCCCTGTTCCGGAAAGTTCTTTAGCTGTCACGGTATTAATTGACGAAACTACGCTTTCTTTCTTTTGTTGCCCGTATCCTACGACCACAATCTCTTCCAGATTAGCTGATGCTTCTGTCAAACGGACATTAATAGAAGCTTCTTCTTTCCCTACCGGACGCTCTTCTGTAATATACCCAAGGAAACTAAATACCAAGACATCTCCCGATTTCGCATTTATCGAGAAACGTCCGTCTAAATCCGTAAATACCCCAGTCGTCGTATTCTTTATTGATACGGATACTCCTATTATCGGATTCCCGTCACCTTCTGTCACTAAACCCGTAATACGATTATTCTGTGCAGACAAGCTAATACACGCACAACACAGAAGTATAATAAATAATAATTTTCGAGACCGAAAACTACCTATAGTTATTGCTTTTCTCATTTTCATAGATTATTAGATTAATTTATTCCAAACTGACTGATAATTTAGCCGGAGAATAATTTGCATCAAGCGTAAAGACGTACGTCCTTCCATTACCTAGAGTTCTGTTGCTTACGGTTGTGATCATATTCCCATTACTATCAGATGTACCAGCATTAAATTCGAAACGGGCAGTACCACCACTCGATGATTCAGGAACACCCGGGGTTCCATATAGGTTTTGTACTATTTCTAATGCAAAAGCGCTATCTTTAGAACGACTATTCCGATAAAACGCAATACCGACTGTACTTCCTGATACATTACTTAAGAACATAGTTTGATTTGCAATCAATTTTACCTGATATATTCCATTACCAATTGGGGCCATAGCAAAATTCTTGTCCGGATTCCAAAGACATGCATTTGTAGTCATAGAAGGGATACCCAAACGTTCGACCGGAGCTGAACCCAGTTGATTTCCTACACCTCCATTCACCCATATTCCTCCTGTTTTGGTAACCGGATCAAAATCAGCCAGGTTATTTCCGCTCATTGGTTCTATGCGGAAATACTTCAGATTCTGATCGGCCGTTACACGATACTTCCCATCTACAGATCTGAACTTATATGTACCATTGGTATTAACGTCAAGGAATGTAGGGTCTATCCACCAGTCTTCTAAATCAAGAAATCCGTGTATAGAAAGCTCTTGATCTTGAATAAACTCTTTCTCTATAATTGCAATATTTGACACATATTCAGGAAACTCTACTCCATCGAATGAAGGTTTTAAGAATGGTTCCCCTTCGTATGTACGTGTATCGAACGACACTGTATATTCCGATCCCGGAGGCAAATCTATCAGGAATGGAATAGAATCTGTGTTAGAAGCATTAGCAACAATAGTTTTTCCTCCAAAATAAAATGAATTACCATTCTCTCCATAAGACGGGGCTTCGATGATTGCATTCAATGCATTTGTAGGAAACACCCCGGTTACAGCATATTTATAAGGTTCACCCGCCACAGGCTCCATCTTATAATCGCCATATGCTGTTTTTAATGTAAGGAAAGGATATTTAGGCCGCCCTATATAAATAAATACTGATTTTGCAGTATAATCGAAATTTTTATTCTTTGCAATTATCTGTATTTCGGCAGTACCATCAGATACATCTTTTGTATATGGTACATACAGTTTTTGCCCGTAAGTTCCAGCCTTATTTACCGGAATAATAGCCTCAGATACTTTTTCATCATTCAAAAAGAACAGTATGCGTATGCTGTTCATCGGATAATTGGCATCTATTGTCACATCGAAAGGGATACTATCGGCCATATATGCCGACTCGACAACGCTGTATGAAGATATTTGCGGAGTATCTATCTTCTCGTCATCACATGAGTAAAACAATAAAGCAGCCAAGAATATTGGCAAGAAATTAAATTTTCTTCTCATCGTACTGTTTTTAGTTAAAAAGGGATTAATTACAATTCACAATAATTACAAAAGTTATTTTGCCATATTTGCCATGATAGAGTGATATATCAAAGATTGGATATAGGCTTATAAAGCCTCATATTTACTTACATATGCATGAGTTTAGGTCATAGGAAAAGCATTGTTTTTAAAATCAGCATTAAATAATCTTTATGACATGAATTGCAAACCTAATCGTTTGAAGGATTTGAAAAGAACTTATTAATAAAAAAGTAAATTGTTAAAGGAACAACAGATAATTATTAATCTGAAAATATGATATTTATAAGAGTTTATTGTTTTTAAATAAGTGGTGTATGATGGGTCGTCCCGAAACAGATATTCACATATTTTATGTATTCTATTCCTATCCATTTAGCTATACAGGAGCAACGCCAAGAGTTGGAGAAAGGCCTAAAAGAAGGCAAAAGCCACTGTTTTCGTACGCGTTGGCAGAGCATACTTTCAAAGCGGAAGGCCAAACCTCGGTGAGTGCCTTTTTCATTTGCAGATTCCTCACTTGAATAATTATTTGTAGCGAATAGGCCAATATAAATATTAAAGGGATGCCTTAAACAGATAAGTCCTTGACATTTGTACATCTTTTAAAGAACTATTTATCTATTTGTCTTATTTTATTGAGATGTTTAAAACAAAAAGATTGTTTATTTAATTAATAATGAAAAAATGTTATATATTTCTTGCAAAATAAAATAATTTGCATGAAATTTGTGCCGTGAAATAATAATATAACAAAAGTCGAAAAGTGATAATAATATTTGAATGAAGAATTTGAAATTCACAAAAATGCACGGAGCCGGTAACGATTATATCTATATTGATGGTATTTCCAGGCAAATAGATAATCCATCGGAGTTAGCCGTAAAGCTTAGCAATCGTAATTTTGGTATTGGGTCGGACGGCTTGGTACTCATACTACCCTCAAGGATGTGCGACTTTAGGATGCAAATGTTCAACTCGGACGGTTCGGAAGCCGAAATGTGCGGGAATGCATCGCGATGTGTGGGCAAGTACGTTTACGATAAGGGTTTGACAACTAAAAATGAAATTACGCTGGAAACCGCAGCCGGTATTAAATATATCACCTTGTTGGAGGGTGATTCAAAATCGCGTAAAGTGACGGTAGATATGGGAGAACCTATTCTTAATCCCGAATTGGTTCCTGTAAAAGCGACAGGGGAACCTGTACTGAATCTTCCATTGGATGTAGAGGGCAAAAGCTGGGAAATTACATGTGTGTCGATGGGAAATCCGCATGCTGTGATCTTTACAACAGGGATAAAAGATCTCGATCTGCCTGTAATCGGCCCTGAATTTGAAAATCATCCTGTCTTTCCCCGTAAAACAAATACGGAGTTTATAGAAGTCATTGACCGTCAAACGTTGAATATGCGTGTCTGGGAGCGAGGCGCCGGAGAAACTTTGGCTTGCGGGACAGGCGCTTGTGCTGCTGCCGTTGCTGCGATCCTGAACGGCCATTGCGACCGTAAGATAAAGATACATCTATTGGGAGGAGACCTTGACATAGAATGGCGTAAAGAGGATAACCACGTATATATGACTGGGGAGGCCGTTACGGTATTTGAGGGGGAATTGGTTGATTAGCAGATTCGGAAATTAGCAAATTAGCAAATTAGTAGATTAGGAAATGAATTAATAGTTAAGTAGAATAACTCGTATCTTGTATCTTGTATCTTGTATCTTGTATCTTGTATCTTGTATCTTGTCTACTCATAACTCATAACTCGTAACTTGTAACTCGTAACTTGTAACTTGTAACTTGTAACTTGTAACTCGTAACAAAAAAAAATGGCATTAATAAACGAAAATTATACAAAACTTCCGGGAGGATACCTCTTTTCAGATATAGCAAGAAAAGTAAGTGAATTTAAAGCAAGCCATCCCGATGCAAATGTAATCCGCCTTGGTATCGGCGATGTAACCAAACCCCTTGCTCCGGCAGTTATTTCAGCTTTGCATAAAGCTGTCGATGAAATGGGAGAAGCCTCTACTTTCCGGGGATATGGTCCCGAACAAGGATATGATTTCTTAGTAAATACAATTGTAGAAAACGATTATAAAGCAAGAGGTTTAAACATAGCTGTTGACGAAATATTTGTAAGCGATGGGTCGAAAAGCGATACGGGAAATATCGGCGATATTCTGGGCTTAGACAATATAGTAGCTATTACCGACCCTGTATATCCTGTATATGTGGATACAAACGCCATGGCCGGCAGGGCCGGAGAGCTTTTAGCCGATGGTAAATGGAGCAAATTGGTATATGTGCCTTGTACAAGCGAAAACGATTTTATCCCATCGTTGCCTACGGAAAAAGTAGATATCGTCTACCTCTGTTACCCGAATAATCCGACAGGAACCACTCTGACCAAAGACCAGTTAAAAGTTTGGGTTGATTGGGCTATTGAGAATAAGGTATTAATTCTTTTCGATAGCGCTTATGAAGCCTATATAACAGAAAGCGATGTACCCCATAGTATTTATGAAATAGAAGGAGCCGGACAAGTGGCGATCGAGTTCCGCAGTTTTTCCAAGACGGCAGGATTTACCGGCACCCGTTGTGCCTATACGGTAATTCCCAAATCCGTGATGGGATATACAAAGTCAGGAGAAAAAGTTTCATTGAATAAATTATGGAACAGGCGTCATACAACCAAATTTAACGGTGTTCCGTACGTCATACAACGTGCAGCCGAAGCATGTTATTCGGAAGAAGGGAAGGCTCAGGTAAAGGCTGTTGTCGATTACTATCTGAATAATGCAAAAATAATTCGTGAAGGCCTTGCCGGTCAAGGTCTGAAAGTCTACGGCGGAGTAAATTCTCCTTATATTTGGGTGAAAACACCGGACGGAATGTCTTCGTGGGGCTTTTTCGATTACTTATTGAACGATCTGAATATTGTAGGTACACCGGGTGTAGGGTTTGGCCCCAGCGGAGAAGGATATTTGCGTTTGACAGCTTTCGGTACATTAGAGAACACGAAAGAGGCAGTCGGACGTTTAAAAAAGATTATAATTTAGAAACTGTTTGAATTTTATAGCAGATTTTTTTTATAGGTATTTTCAGATGGATTTTATTCTTTTTGCTTGCAGGTTTAGCGGGCTAAACCAAAAGTAAAAAGGGAAAAATACGCTGAAAAGAGCATAAAAAAATTGCTAAGAAGTTTTTTTTCAAAATCCTATAATAATATTTTTCGATAAAATTCAAACAGTTTCTTAGATTCTTATATAACTCATCAATAAATAGTTTATGACAAAGTTACGTTTTAAAGCAGTAGCATTAGCCTCGGAGCGAAAACCGCTGGAGGTAAAGAAACCGACAAGCAAAACATCGGAGTATTACGGAGAAAAGGTATTTAATCGCAAAGCGATGACCAAATATCTTTCCAAAGAGACTTTTAAGGCTCTCAACGATGCTATCGATAAAGGTCAATCTGTAAATCGTAATCTGGCAGAGCATGTTGCGGCCGGAATGCGTATGTGGGCTCTGGAAAATGGTGTAACACACTATACTCACTGGTTTCATCCACTGACAGATGGTACAGCCGAGAAACATGACGCATTTGTCGAACATGATGGGAATGGCGGCCTGATAGAAGAATTTGAAGGAAAACTTCTTGCTCAGCAGGAGCCCGATGCTTCGAGTTTCCCGTCAGGAGGCCTTCGCAACACCTTCGAAGCCCGTGGCTACTCAGCATGGGACCCGTCTTCCCCTGCATTTATCGTGGGAGATACATTGTGTATTCCAACTATATTTATCTCTTATACAGGTGAGGCGCTGGACTATAAAACACCTTTGTTGAAGGCTCTGAACGCTGTGGATAAAGCAGCAACGGGCGTTGCTCAATATTTTAATGAGGATGTTAGAAAAATAATTTCCAACTTGGGTTGGGAGCAGGAATACTTCCTTGTAGATGAGGATTTGTTTATGGCGCGTCCCGATTTAGCTCTTACCGGAAGAACTCTGATGAGTCACGAAAGTTCTAAGAATCAGCAGTTGGAAGATCATTATTTCGGAGCAATACCGGAGCGCGTACAACGGTTTATGGAAGAGTTGGAATACGAAGCATATGCCTTGGGTATTCCGGTAAAAACTCGTCATAACGAGGTTGCACCTAACCAATTTGAGTTAGCTCCTATATACGAAGAGTGTAATCTGGCTGTGGATCACAACTTGCTGGTTATGTCCGTAATGGATAAAGTAGCGCGTAAACACTCATTCCGTGTGTTATTCCACGAAAAACCATTCAAGGGAATTAACGGGTCCGGTAAGCATAACAACTGGTCGCTCTGTACAAATACCGGTATTAATTTGCTTTCTCCGGGGAAAGATACGGTTGAGAACCTGCGTTTTATAACATTTGTTGTAAACATTCTGGCAGCAGTACATAAGAATAACGGTTTGCTGAAAGCGTCCATTTCTTCGGCTACCAATGGTCATCGCCTTGGTGCAAATGAAGCGCCTCCTGCAATCATATCCGTATTCTTAGGCACACAGGTAAGCGATGTACTTGACAAATTCGAGAAAAGCTCCGTGCAAGATGCGATTGTTGTCGATAATAAAAAGCAAATAAGTCTGGGAGTAGGGCAAATTCCGGAAATATTATTAGATAACACCGACCGTAACCGTACCTCTCCGTTTGCTTTTACGGGTAACCGCTTTGAATTCCGTGCTGTTGGCTCGTCGGCTAACTGTGCTTCCGCTATGACTGCATTGAATGCTGCTGTTGCAGAACAGTTGTTTGTATTTAAAGACGAAGTGGATTCTTTGATAAAAAGCGGCAAGTCAAAAGAAGAGGCTTTGTATGAAGTGTTGAAAAAATATATCAAAGAATCACGTCCTATCCGCTTTAATGGAAACGGATATAGCGACGAATGGAAAGCTGAAGCAAATAAACGTAAACTGGATTGCGAAACAAGCGTTCCTCTGATTTATGATAATTATACTTCCAAGCAAAGTATTAAAACCTTTTCAGGCATCTTATCGGAAGTAGAACTTCATGCCCGTAATGAAGTGAAATGGGAGATTTATACTAAAAAGATACAGATAGAATCCCGTGTATTGGGCGATTTGGCTCTCAATCATATTATTCCGGTAGCTATCTCATATCAGTCTATACTATTGACCAATGTGTCTAAGTTGAAAGAAGTGTCTGATAATTACAAGGAGTTAGGAGCAGAACAATTGCGGTTGATAGAAAAAATATCGACACATGTAAATGCAGTTAATGCGAAGGTGCACGAAATGATCGATACCCGTAAAATTGCTAACAATATTGAAAGTGAACGGGAAAAGGCTCTTGCTTATCATGATAATGTAGCTCCTTATCTGGATGGGATACGCTACCATATAGATAAACTGGAATTGATCGTCGATAATGAAATGTGGCCGCTGGCTAAATATAGAGAGCTATTGTTTATTCGCTGATCGGATACATATAATAATAACTCATGTTACGCAACACCGAAAAATAGTATCATTCCATATTCTTGTTCTTTTTTCTGCGCGCAATCGAAGATTGCTTGCGTTCCTTTTGCCCTAA
>JAISES010000202.1 GCA_031263965.1 Prevotella sp.
ACACAAGGCTGATATCAGAAGAAGCTTATGTCGCCATGATCGCTTATTATGTTGACAAATATAAAATCTCCGGTAAAACTTATAAGGTAAAATTTAATTTGTAGTAATGAAAGAATTTGCTGCCCAGACAGGAGGGCGTTACACATACATAGACGATGTCCTGAATCTTCAGAACCTGGCATTGGCATTCGCTTCTGTTTTTGACGGGTGCGATAACTTTATTGTGAAAGGCTGTAAAGTGTCCGGCGCCTCAATCAGCGAGGGATATGTTTACATCAACGGGAAACTCCGCTATTTTTCAGGGGCTTCAAACCGCTCCTGGCCACAGTATATCTATGAAACCAACAGCACGGAAAGCGTCGCTTATGAAAATGGGACGGATAAGGTCGGACGGAATGTGTACGGATGCGCCATTGCAGATAAAGTTCCGGCAGTTAACGACCCCTTGACGAACGAAATACCCCAGTATATCCTGATTTCCGGTAGCGGGGGGACACAAATGAAAGACGCCCTGTTCGGTAAATATGCTTTGATATTGAACTCTGCCGCCGGTACGCAGGATGTGAACGGCGTTGTCAATTTTACAGGCAGCGTCAATGTTGCCGGAGCAATAGTAAGCAAAAGCAGGGCAACTATCCAATCCGGAAACGCTGCCGGACAAATGTATTATGACGGCGATAACTTTGTCGTTCAATCAAAGATCGGAGCCGGAGCGGCTTATAAGATCGTACTGTCCAACGATAACGGCTTTGTTTTTTATGTCGATAATGATATTCTCCTCTCAGCGAATAGTCAATTTATCAGCCTGAAGAAACCCGTTGTAGCCGATTCCGGTAAATTCGGCAATATAAAAACTACCGGCAATAACATATATAATGATGGCGTATCAACCGATTCCGGAGCAATATATATAAACCATCTTGGTTATGACGGAGGCAACTCATATTTCCGCGATACTTACATCGGTAATGGAAAAGGGTCTGTAATAGTAGGCGTTAACGGAAAAAACTCTTCAGTCGGCATAAACGGGCAATTAAGCGTTTCAGGCCCGGCTTTAGCCGGACTCACATTGAAGGGAAGCTATGTCAAAACGAACAACGCCCTTCAAAAGATCATCTCCTGGACTGATTCCGAATCCTCCCAGATCGGATATATCGGATATAATTCGGCTGCGAATAAAATTTTTGAGATATATAATGGTTTGGCTAATATATCGATTACCGGGCTGGAGGCTGTTAATCTGGGTCCGGCCATTATGGAAAACGGTGTTTTGCTTTCCAGTAAGTATGCTCAAAAAGCCATCATTGAGGCCGAACTGAAAGAATATGCAAAAACGAACGAGGTTTATACGACAATAGATGCCGATAATACTTTTGCCAAATTATCCGGCGGACTTTCACAATTTGCCGCAGGAACAACGAAGTCTGTTTTACGGTCTCAGATCGATGCGGTTTCGATTGACGACGTTCTCAAAAAGGCTCCGGAATTAAGCAAGTGCTTATCCGATATGGCTTCAACGGAAGAAGCGAAAAAGAAAATCTGTTCCAATATCGGGGCTACTTATGGCGGAGACTTTCAACCGAAGATGAAAGATTCGGGCTGGATGATGATAAAAACTGACTTATACGTCCGGCAAATCGGAAATGTGGTTTGTATACAAGGCTATGTAACCACGATTCATTCGGATGTGGTCTTTTCCATTCCGAATACAATTGATCCTCCTGCCTATGCGGTAGCTTTCAGTACGGTAACGTCATCATATACAGGATTGTGGCGTTGTCATATAAATGCAAACAGCAGGAACTGTACCGTTGATTACTGTAATAATCACGGTGTAAAAATCCCATTCTCATTAACATATATGGTATAAATGAAAATTCACACTTTTATTCGAGACTCGAAAGGAATGGCTCAAAATGAACGGGAAGCTATTAAAAAAAGAGAAAGACGGGTTAAGCAAAGAGAACAAACCGGAGACGCTCCCCGGCCTTCCGACACAGAAGACAGCGGACAAACCGAAGAAACGCAAAAAAAGACCCGGAAGAAAAAGGATCAGGAGGTCGTTTGATGAAACCCGTATTGCGCATTTCCTGAAACACGAAGCTCCTTTGGAGTATCAGTTCATTCTGGATGCCGCGGGGGCTTCCGTTGTTCCTTCCGCGGATCTCATCGAAGCTATCGGATATGCATCGGCAAACCCTCTTTTTAAGAAACCTAAATTCAGAAGAAGCCTGATGAAATACCGGAAAGAAGGCTTGTATTGCGGAAGAGTTGCTAAATCAAATGCAAATATCGAGCTTTATTATATCCGGATGCGTAGCAAGCAATAAATATCCGGCTATAACATTTAATTAAGGAGTATATGAAAATATATTCCTTAATTTTTCCCTGCGTTTAAATAGAATTATTGCTTTTGCCCTCTCAAATGTACAAAGTCATAGTAATTCTTAGAAATTTTATAGTAAATACTTTTAGAGTTATTTTTTGGATTGTTACCTGCATAATAGCGGGCTATTACAAGGAAACAATCCGGAAAAGGCGCAAAAAAAGAACCTGAAAGAGCACGAAAAATAGCCTGTAAAATAATTTATTGTAAAATTCCTGACAGTTACTTAGAAAATATTTATATACTTTTGCGTCTGTGTTTTTGTATAATATATGAATTCTATTTCAAGATTTCACGTTTCAAGATTTCAATATTTTGTATATCAATAAAATACAATTGTGATTTGTGAAATTATTTATTGTAAACTATATAAAATCACAGGGGGAGTAAATTGACTTATTTTGATTAATTTTTCACAATGAAGAAACTGGATCTGTATTAAAACATTTAAGGCCGTCAAGTCTTAATCTTCAATATTTATACAACTTATATTAATTTAAAGCTTATGAAACAAATTGTGTTATCGGCCCTAATAGCTATCGGATTTCTTTTCATATCATGTAATCAGAACTCAGGAGAACAAAAGAAAGAAGTGATTGCAGAAATAAATGGAATAGAAATTAACTCTTCAGAACTTGATAATTTAGTTCAACAAGAGTTATACGATGAATTAAATAGAATATATAACATTAGGGATCTGGCATTATCTGAACTCATTGAAGTAAAGGTGCTTGAACAGGAAGCATTAAAATATAACATGACTGTTTCTGAGTTTATAAGACACCACACCGATTCTGTAATTAAAAAACATACATATGATAGTCTCGTACACAAATACCAAATAGATGGCACAGCGAATATGATTTATAAGACCTCGATGGTGGCCGTTCCCGCCAATAGCTATGAAGGAAGGCTCAACCAGATAAATTCCTTGCAATACCGTATTCTATCAGAACTAATTGATTCCTT
>JAISES010000203.1 GCA_031263965.1 Prevotella sp.
ACAGGAAAGGACGTTCTTCGAAAATTAAATGTGAAATTATAGGGATAGGTATAGCGTATGAAAATTAGGAGAACCATAGTAGCGCTACTTATCGGAACATTATCGGTTCCCGCACAGAAACAGGTAGTTGATTATAGGTACGCCCCGCAATGGCATGAAACGAGTATCTCCTTGCCCGACGACACTTGTAAGACAGTAGTCGGACATCTGGGGCAGTTGCTTTACGAATATGAGAGAAGTAGCAAGGTAGATGAAGGAAAATTCTACCCTTATGCCAATAATAAAGGATTCAGAACTGTTATCCACCTCTATGCAGACGATAATGTAAAAATAGGGAATCAACGATTATACTCCGCTAAAGTTCCGATTGTCATTACAGAAGGGACATACGATGGCATGCAGGTTACACAGGAGGCCTTTGCTGTCGGGCTGGACTATATCCGGAATGGAATCAGCACAAGGAATGGAAATCGGGAAGATATTATTCTGACAACTATTGAAAATAGAACGAATGAGACAAAGACAATTTGTCCTGTAGTTATTATCGACTCGGAGCGGGATGTAAAAGTCAATGGACGTATTGCCGCTATTCATGGAAGTCAACAAGTGATCGTAAGCGAGGATGTTATTAAAGTGAGAAAGAATTTGGCTTCATTCAAAACCTTACTGGAACTTTCGCCGATAAAGATTCCTGCGGATGGAAAAAAACAGATCACACTACTTTATGATAATGCAAAAACTTCACGACTGGCTGATGATTTAAAAAGAGACAAAGGGAGTATTAATAGAAACATAGCTTCTATCCGGAAAGAAATGATAGACTATTGGGAAAACAAAACAGACATTCCTTATGGTTATGTTTCTGTCCCTGACAAAGAAATTCAAAATATACTAGATGCTTCATTGCGTGGCATTTGGCAGGCAAGAGAAATTAAAGATAGAAATATATCTTTTCAGGTAGGACCTACATGTTACCGCGGACTATGGATTGTGGATGGTGCATTTTTGCTCGAAGCAGCCACTCTCTTTAATAGAGGGCAAGATGCACGGCATGGAATAGAATACATTCTTTCTTTTCAGGAAGAGAACGGAAAATTCGGTAAAATGACCAAAACTTACTGGAAAGAGAATGGGATTGTGTTATGGACATGCATTCGCCATGCGATGCTCACTCAAGACAAGGCATGGCTGAAATCCATTTGGCCAAATCTGATAAAAACCACAGAATTTATCAAAGAGCTAAGAGCGATGAGTTATCAAAATGATATTCCTCTCGATGATGGATTGATGCCTCCGGGCGATATTGACGGTGGTCTTTGGGGTGGAAAAGATCAGGCAGAATATACCAATATCTATTGGAATCTGGCAGGACTGAAAGCAATGATTCAAGCCGCAGAGTGGATAGGTGAGAAGAAAGACGCTAAAACTCTCGAAAAAGAGTATGCCGGTTTTAATACTGTTTTCCAAAAAGCAGCTAAGCGGGATTTGACGGAAGATATGTACGGTAACAAATTCTTACCTGTAATAATGGATCCTAAATTTCATTCATTGCCTCAGCGCGCACAATGGGCTTTTTGTCAGGCAGTATATCCGGGACAGATTTTTGAGCCGGATGATCCGGTTGCAACAGGGACTCTTGATATGTTGCATACTACACTGCAAGAGGGTGTCGTGATGGGTACAGGATGGATGGACGATGGTCTTTGGACATACTTTGCCAGCTTCTATGGGCATGCATGCCTGTGGATGGGTGAGGCAGAACGGGCGTCGCAATCGTTGTATGCCTTTGCCAATCATGCATCACCGCTATATACATGGAGGGAGGAACAAAACCCTCGCGATCTGGAACCAAAATATTGGGGAGACATGCCCCACAACTGGGGCAGTGCCGAGTTTGCCCGTCTGGTAGTTCATTTGCTCGTCCTGGATAGAGGCGCCGGATTGCATTTACTTGAAGGAATACCTGAAGAATGGCTGGGTAAAGAGATGGAAACCCGATTAAGCGAAATAGCTACCCCGTTCGGAAAGTTAAGTTTCGAACTGAAAGTTAATGGTACAGGTAAGCAGGCAACTCTCAATGTAGGTAAAATAACCGATAAATCCTGTAAAGGCATCTTTGTTCATCTTGGTAAATGGGGAACATACAATGGTACGGATATAGTGAAACTTGATCCGGGCAAAGAAAACAATATCACAATCGAACTTAAATAATTAATTTGACTATAAATATTATGAATACAAGTCATATCATTTTCCCGCCGCTCATCTTCAGTAACGATAACCTGATCGGGGAAAAAGTAGAAAAAGCAACACGCCGGTTGAAAGACCTGAAAGGTATTTTTCACGATGAAGAAGCATTTTCAAGTATGCCCGAAGACATATTGGCTTACGAAGTCAGCAGTTTTTCACCCGAAAAAGAAGGGACTCCCGGTGGACTATGCTTTGGCATTACTTACCTCTACTCCGGTAAAGTCGGCGATGAATATTTCATTACTAAGGGACATTTCCATGCCCAAGTAGGTCGGGCCGAATTCTATTGGGGTATCAAAGGCGAAGGGATACTCATTATGATGGATAAGAGCCGTAAAGTATGGGCAGAACGGATGTTCCCCGGCAGCCTGCATTATATTCCGGGAGGAATTGCGCACAGGGTAGCTAATACGGGTAACCAATTGCTTTCGTTTGGAGCTTGTTGGCCTTTCGATGCAGGACACAACTACGAAGAAATAGCTGTAAACGGTTTTGGGAAAAGATTGCTGGATCGCAATGGGACTCCTAACCTAATCTGAAAAAATACAACACTACATGCATAGTATAGGAATTGATTTAGGAGGCACTATTGTAAAGGTAGGCCTCATTGAGAATGGTAGAATTACAGGCTTTATGTCTTTCGATGCTAATTCGGGAAAAGGTTTGTCCGCAAATTTGCCTTGTATCGAAAAGGCAATTGACAAACTGACCGGCGAAGCGGGAATTGCCCCATCCAATCTGTCGGGAATCGGCTTGGCATTTCCAGGTATTGTAGATCCGGTGAAGAAAAAAGTAATTTCTACAAATGGAAAATACGATGATGTCTGCGATTTACAGCTTGACAAATGGGTTCTGGAAAAGTGGAACATTCCCTTTGATATAGACAATGATGCACGTCTGGCAACTTTGGGTGAATGGAAATATGGAGCTGCCAAAGGATGCGACAATGTTGTGATGATGACTATTGGCACAGGTATTGGTACTGGGGTGGTAATAGACGGAACAATTCTCTATGGTCAACATTTTCAGGCCGGATCGCTCGGAGGACATTTTGTTGTAGACTACAAAGCCCGCAAGTGTACTTGTGGAAACATCGGATGTGTAGAAGCATTATCATCTTCGTTTTTCCTGTCATCTATTGTAAGGGATAACGAATTTGTATCGGAAGCTTTCAAAGCCAAAGCAGACGAATACGATTTCAAGCAAATTTTTGAACAGTCCAAGGCCGGATCAAAAGATGCAACAATTATACGCAACGAATGTATGGACGTGTGGAGTGCAGGGATTATCAACTATATACACGCCTACGATCCCGAAGTTATTGTATTGGGTGGAGGTGTTATGAGAAGTGAAGATACAATCATACCCTACCTGAAAAAAAGAGTAGATAGTCTGGCATGGTGTCCTTCGGGTAAAGTAAAACTTGTAGTCTCGGTTCTGGGCGACAACGCGGCCATCCTCGGAATTGAGCATCTCATTAAGGCTAAAAAACTTATGGCAGGTGTAAAACGTTAGAAAAAAGAACCATGAAATACTTAAGCAGAACTTCCAATTATGATAAATATCCATCCATTAAAATATCGTCCGAACACAGATGCTGGCAGGGCTGGGATGAAATTTCGAAACAATTGACAGATAGAATCGCCAATATGCCTTCTTCAAAGAAAACTGTCGTGGTTGAATGCTATCAGGGTATTTATGAAGAAGAAGTAGAAGCTAATATCCGTAAGATATTCGGGAATGCGGTATTTATAAAATCGACAGAAGCCATGCTTCCTCAATCTGTACTGAACGGAAAGATGAAAGAATATCTGACCGATGATGAACTCTTCGGTTATCTTACCCGATATACGATGGAAGACTATTTCGATTTGTCAAAAGCAGAAACGGTACGCAAAAGAATATCAGGTGTAAAAGAAGGGATTGTTGTTGTATACGGGGTTGGGGCAGCTTACATACAATCTCAATTTGATGTATTAGTTTATGCTGATATGGCTCGTTGGGAAATCCAAATGCGGCATCGCCGCAATCAGGTGGGCAATATTGGGGTTGACAATAAAGAAGAACGTACTTCTCTTTTATGTACAGCAAAACGTTATGTAAAGTAATCCTATGTAATCCTATTTAATACGCTTATTCTTAATGATTAACCATAGGTTCACCATCAAATTACTTTACATAATATTTCTGT
>JAISES010000034.1 GCA_031263965.1 Prevotella sp.
ATTCCATAAAATCTAAAGAAACCCTGTTCAAAAAAGCGACGGTTTTATGAATTTCTTTATACATCACTATATCGTCTTTCACAAAAGGCACTTCTTTACGGTACTCTTTTAAGAACTCTTCAAGAACGGGCGATGTTTTTACCGGATGGCGGAAATCGATTCCCTGCGCCGCATTCATCAATTCTATAGCGAGAATATGGTTCAGATTATCCATTATCTTGAATAGTTTTACAGCAGCATTCGCCCCCATGCTCACATGGTCTTCCTGTCCGTTGGAAGAAACAATAGAATCGCTGGAAGCTGCATAGCAGTACATCTTGTTCTGGCTGACCATCGATGCCGATGCATACTGAGGAATCATAAAACCGGAATTCACACCCGGATTGGCAACTAGAAATTCGGGTAATCCCCGCAATCCCATAATCAACTGAGCCACACGGCGCTCCGAGATATTGCCAAGCTCAGCTAAAGCTATAGCCAGGAAATCATATGTAATGGCTAAGGGTTGTCCGTGAAAATTGCCACCCGAAACAATTTTATCCTCATCGGGGAAAATTGTGGGATTGTCCGTTACCGAATTTATCTCTGTCAGTAAAACAGACGCGGCATAATCGACAGCATCCTTGGTCGCGCCATGCACCTGCGGAATACACCGGAAAGAATACGGGTCTTGCACATGATCTTTCTTTCGGGAAATGAGCTCGCTACCTTCAAGTAATTTCCTGAATGTTCCGGCAGTTTTAATCTGCCCTCGATGAGGCCTCATTTGATGCAGCCTTTCATAAAAAGGATCGATACAACCGTCAAAGGCTTCGAGCGACAATGCGGCAATCAAATCAGCTTTTTTAGACAGTTTAAAAGCCCTCAGCATGGCAAATACACCATTGGCGCTCATAAACTGGGTACCATTCAGCAGAGCCAGACCCTCTTTACTCATCAGGCGGATAGGCTTCCAGCCAAACTCATCGAGAACGCTCATTGCTTCACGCTTCTTCCCCTGGTAATAGACATCTCCTACTCCAATCAGCGGTAAAAAAAGATTTGCCAAAGGGGCTAAATCACCTGATGCGCCCAACGAACCACGGTCGCAGACGATAGGTATAATGTCATTGTTAAAGAAATCGATGATGCGTTCTACTGTTATTACCTGAACGCCGCTATATCCCAACGAAAGGGCATGAGCTTTGAGCAAAAGCATCAGCTTGACAATAACCGGCGATATTTCGGAACCCACACTGCAAGCATGCGATTTTATAAGATTCTCCTGCAAGCGGATTAATTCGTCAGTAGATATATTCTTATTGCACAACGAACCAAAACCCGTCGTAATTCCATACAATGGAGTAGTCTGGGATGCCACCTTCGAGTCAAGATAGTCCCTGCATTTTTGGATACGTTCTTTTGCCTGAGGAGCTAATTCCAGTTTCAGGTTTTTATTAATTATATTTTCTATTAATTCGAAAGTCAAATCTCCCGAACCGATATAGTAGATATTCTTCATAAGGTTACAGTATTTTACTCACCTTGTCCAGCAATTCCCTTTCTTTTGCAATAGCCTCTTGTTCCAGATAGTTAGCTTCCTGCGTCATAAGGGCAACATATTCAATATCTTTGATAGACGAAAGATTTATTTTCACATTCAATAATGCTCCCAGCACGGCTGTCCTGGCAGCCATCATACTTACGCAAGCATCAGTAACCGCATTTTGGTTTCCATTCTCTGCTACCATTGCAATGATATCCATCATATCGAGAGCTTTACGCGCAACTTCCATCGGAATTTCAGCGGCCTGCTTTGTCGCAGCCTGAATTTCTTTAGCACGTACGGCTTTATCTTCGCCGGTTTCTTTTGGTAGTTTAAATGCTTCGAATACTTTATTGTAGGCCTCGGAGTCGGCATCTATATCGCGCACAAAGCTAGCCATATAATTATTGGCCGAGGAAGCTATACGCCGCATAAGATCTTCCTTATCTTCATACTTTTTCTTACCGATCGTAAGATTTGCAACCATTTCGGCTAATGCCGATGCAATAGCAGCATTCAAAGCCGCAATACTACCACCTCCGGGAACAGGATCGCTCCCCGCCGTTTTTGCCAGGAAATCTTTTACTGATAATTTTACTAACATGATTATGTTTTGATTTAAAAATTTAAAAATTTAAAAGAGTTAAAGATTATTTTTCCGATATTTTACGCCATCTAGTTCTGATTTTTTCAAGTATTTAATGTAATTGGATAATGATTGGGATATTATGATTGCTCTTTGATAATTTTGTTCAAAACATTCTTTACTAATATAGCCTATATCCAGAGCCCTGTAAAGTTGGCTTCGGGTTTCACCGCACGAACCTTTTGCAATGTATAAGAATTGAATAAATTCTTTATTTCCATTTCTTTCAAATCCTTCTGCTATATTATCCATTATTGAACCGGAAGATGCCCGTATTTGGTCACGTAAACGGAAGTCTTTAGTAAAAGGTCCTTGATTAGAAATTAAATATATCTCATTTGCAAAATTTCTAGCTAAATTCCAAACATCTAAATCCTCAAATTTTTCTATTCGTCCCACTTTCTAACAATCATTAAATTTTTAAATAATTGACTTTTTAAATCAAAAATAAACAACTCCTTTCTTAATCACCTTTTCCACTATATTCATCCCAATATGATAAGGTAGAAATTTATAGGACGGGTATTCCAATATCACCAGATCACCTTGTTTACCTACATCGATACTGCCTGTCTTATCGGCTCGTCCTACTGCTGCCGCACCGTTGATGGTAAGAGCTGTAACAGCCTCCTCCGGCGACAATTGCATATAGATACAGGCCAAAGCAAACAGCAATGGAATAGAATTGGTAAAGCTGCTTCCGGGATTCAGGTCGGTAGCCAAAGCCACTGCACACCCCGAATCGATCATATATCGCCCCCGTGCATAATGCTCTTTGAGGGAAAAGGCCGTACATGGCAATAATGTGGCAACCGTATTGCTTCCCGCCAAGTCGTGTATACCCTTATCCGATGCCTGCAACAAATGGTCGGCAGAAAGCGCGCCTAATTCTACAGCCAGTTCGGCGCCGCCTAAGGTTACAATTTCATCGGCATGGATTTTAAGGTTGAAGCCCATATCACGGGCAGCTGTCAGATATCTGCGGGACTGCTTTATATCGAATACATTCCGTTCACAAAAAATATCGCAGCAATCAGCCAGATTTTTTTCTTTCACTTCCGGCATTACCTCGCGGATCATATAATCGAGAAAATCGTCTTCCCGCCCTTTATATTCCTGTGGTGTAGCATGCGCTCCCATAAATGTGGCGGCTACGTCTACAGGATGCTCTTCGTTCAGTGCTTT
>JAISES010000103.1 GCA_031263965.1 Prevotella sp.
ATTCAAACAGTTTCTAAATGTGTTATCAATTATTTTGGCAAATATAACGTTTCAAAAGTTTTCAACAGGAACTTTCTTTGCTAAATTTATATAAGATTATTATTATCTTTGTTTGACGATTATTGATTATAATTAATGAAATATATATCAGTTTTTTGCGGCTCCTCTTCGGGTGTAGAAAAAATATTTACAGAACAAGCTGCCATTTTGGGAAAGACAATAGCACGCAAAGGTTATGGAATCGTATATGGCGGGGCGCATGTCGGACTAATGGGGGCAGTTGCCGACGGAGCCCTTAGCGAAGGGGGCGAAGTTATTGGGGTTCTTCCTCGGTTTCTTCAAAATAAAGAACTGGAGCATAAGCGATTGACGCAAATATTTATAGTAGATACAATGCACGAACGAAAGGCGATGATGAGCAGTCTATGTGATGCCGTTATTGCGTTGCCCGGGGGTTACGGGACAATGGAAGAGCTCTTTGAAATGCTGACGTGGGGGCAACTGTCATTACATAAAAAACCAATTGCTTTACTTAATGTAGAAGGCTTTTACGATCCTTTGATCACTTTATCTGAAATAATGATCGAAAAAGGTTTTTTAAAAGAAGAATACCGGGATTTATTAATTGTGGACAATGCTATAGATAAGCTTCTGTTGAGAGTGGAAAATTATGTCCCTTCCCAAATTGAAAAATGGTTTGAGACCAAATAGAAATGGCAAACACTAACAAAATTAACATGAAAAAGTATTTATTAATTACATTATCTTTTCTGAGTTTTGCAGGGATACGTGCTCAGGAGAATAGCAGTACAGTGTCGAAACGAACAGTAGAGAAAAATAAAAATGCCAACACAAAAACGACCTACAATTATATGTTATTGGATGCGGTCAATGAAGCGGATGCATTCTATACTGAATATGAGAGGACAGTACAAATGGTATGGGACGGTAAACTGAATGCAGCTAGTATAAAGGATGAGATTGGAAAAGCGACAAGAGGTATTCAGAACTGCCTTGATGATGTTATACGCACACCTGTATATCAGGGTGGAAATGAATATCAACAGACTGTTATAAAATATATAATAGCAGTAAAAGAAAAAATAGAAGCATTGGAAATTCTTGGAGTTTTGGGCGCGGATAAAGATTCTGATCCGGAAACTTACAATAAGGCTTCTATTAAATTCACAGATATATCTAACGAAGCCATAGATCTGAGAAATACAGTCAGAGATAAGAAGAGCGCATATGAAAAGACTTTTTATGTGAATAGTAAAAAAAAGTAATAACATGGCATTGACAATAGGGGATAAGATACCTGATATATTGGGAAAAGACCAAAGCGGAAAAGAATTAAAAGCCGGTGATTTTGCAGGCAAAAAGCTTGTGTTATATTTTTATCCGAAAGATAATACTCCGGGTTGTACAGCGGAGGCGTGTAGTTTCAGAGATAATTTCGGCGAATTACGCAAAGCTGGGTATCAAATACTGGGAGTAAGTGTAGATAGTGAAAATTCGCACCGGAAGTTTATCGAAAAGCAGCAGTTGCCTTTTCCGTTAATAGCCGATACGGATAAACGCCTTGTCGGATTATTTGGTGTCTGGGGTGAAAAAACCTTAGCCGGACGAAAATATATGGGAACATTCCGTACTACTTTTTTAATAAACGAATCGGGTATAATCGAGAACATAATTGCGCCGAAAGAAATAAAGACAAAAGAACACGCAGAACAAATATTGAATCAAAAATAATTAATTGAAATCAGAGAAATAATGGCAGAAGAAAAAGACGGTAAAAAAGCGGCGCCGAATACGGAAAAACTAAAGGCTTTGCACGCCGCGATGGATAAAATAGAAAAGAGTTATGGCAAGGGCTCTATTATGAAGATGGGTGACGAGAAGGTTGATGAAATAGCCGTTATTCCCACTGGTTCAATAGCTTTGAATGCTGCTCTCGGTGTAGGAGGATATCCGCGGGGAAGAGTTATCGAAATATATGGACCCGAATCGTCCGGTAAAACGACTCTCGCTATACATGCCATTGCCGAAGCGCAAAAAGCAGGAGGTATAGCTGCATTTATAGATGCAGAGCATGCTTTCGACCGCTTCTATGCGGAAAAGTTAGGCGTAGATATAGATAATCTTTATATATCTCAACCCGACAGCGGAGAGCAGGCTCTCGAAATAACAGAACAATTGATCCGTTCGTCGGCTATCGATATTGTTGTGATCGACTCGGTTGCAGCGCTGACACCGAAAGCAGAACTGGAAGGCGAAATGGGCGACTCTAAGATGGGATTGCAGGCTCGCCTGATGTCCCAGGCTTTACGTAAGCTTACGGCCGCAATCAACAAAACAAGTACGACTTGTATATTCATCAACCAGTTGCGCGATAAGATCGGAGTGATGTTTGGTTCTCCCGAAACAACGACCGGAGGTAATGCCCTGAAGTATTATTCATCGGTACGTCTCGATATCCGCCGTATAGGGCAACTGAAAGATGGCGAAGAGGTGAAGGGCAGCCAAACACGGGTAAAGGTGGCTAAAAATAAAGTAGCCCCTCCTTTCCGTAAGGCGGAATTCGATATTATGTATGGCGAAGGGATTTCACGATCCGGAGAGATAATAGATTTGGGTGCAGATCTTGGTATCATAAAGAAAAGCGGATCATGGTACAGCTATAAAGACACTAAGCTGGGACAAGGCCGCGAAGCAGCCAAAGAAACCGTAAAGGATAACCCTGAACTGGCCGAAGAACTTGAAACCTTGATCTTTGCAGCATTGAAAGGAAAGAAATAATATCTTTTATTCTAAAACTCAGTAGTACGTTATTTAGAAACTGAAGTCATCTTGACTTTATATAATTCAGTTCTTTTGTCATCCTGAGGAACGAAGGATCTGTTTTTCAAGAGATATTTGTTTCGCCTTCGCTTCAGCGATTTGCAATTCACTCCGTTCAAAATGACAAAGAGGACATTACAAAAAATAGTAGCAAATGTCCGCGCAGCAGGAGGGTAATTATACTCAAAAGTAACTGGATTGCGAAAAAGTCAGGGAAAATTTCTATTTTTGCTCAATGCAAATAAACTTGTCCCCATCAGAAGCACAAACCTTGGAACGTTACCGGCGTAACG
>JAISES010000135.1 GCA_031263965.1 Prevotella sp.
CAAGAGAGATTGTTTTAAACGGTGAAAAGGTTACAATTACAGCTAAAAAAGTTCAATCGCACGGAGATTCCCTTATTATAGAATTTGAATGGGATAAGCCGGTTTCTTTTTCGGAAATATTGGAAGCCGCCGGAGAATTGCCCATTCCTCCTTATTTGAACAGGGATACGGAAGAGAAAGACAAACAAACCTATCAGACTGTTTATTCCAAAATAGACGGATCGGTAGCAGCTCCGACAGCGGGACTTCATTTTACGCCGGAAGTATTCGATTCTTTCAAAAGCAAAGGGGTAAAAACAGCAGAAATAACCCTGCATGTAGGAGCGGGAACTTTCAAGCCCGTAAAATCGGAACAGATAGCAGATCATGCAATGCATGCCGAGTTTATATCCGTCAGGAAAGAAATTATAGAGCAATTGTTAAATCACGATGGAAAGGTTATAGCCGTAGGCACAACTTCGGTCCGTACCTTGGAAAGTCTTTATTACATCGGACGGATATTGGAAGAAGACGGAAGTCCGGACAGACTGAAAGTTTTGCAATGGCAACCCTACGAAAGCGGAAAGGAAGTGACAGTCAAACAGGCTTTGCAAAATATAATTTCATATCTCGACAAAAATAACCTGTCATCATTGATTGGCGAGACACAAATAATGATCGCTCCGGGCTATACTTACCGGATAGTAGACGGCATTGTCACCAATTTTCACCAGCCAAAGAGTACATTGCTATTACTTGTTTCGGCATTTGCAGGCAATACGAACTGGAAAAATATTTACCGGCATGCTCTGGAAAACAATTACCGTTTTCTGAGTTATGGGGATAGTTCCCTGCTCCTGAGGAAGTAACCGGATCAGAACGGATAGCCTATGCCAAAGTGGAAAGCCATATTTTTTAACGGTGTTTTGAACATAACAAAACGGTCGGATTGATCCCGTCCCGGATCATAAGCTTTTGTTCCCAGATCGAAGCGTATAAGAAGGAACCCTAAATCGAGGCGGAGCCCTAATCCGTAAGCGACTGCTATTTCCTTATAAAAACGATCGAAAGCGAATTGTCCACCCTGCTGACTCTCGTAATCTTTTAATGTCCATATATTTCCGGCATCGATGAATTGGGCAAATTCAAACAGTTCGCTTACCTTCATTCTGTTTTCTATACTGAACTCGAATTTCATATCTCCGGTCTGGTTTACAAAGTCGGTTTCCATGCCATACTGAACAGAACGTTTATACGATCCCGGCCCCAGAGACCGGGTACTCCAGCCTCTGATGCTATTGGCTCCGCCTGCAAAAAAACGCCGTTCGAAAGGAAGAATATCCGAATTTCCGTATGGATGGGCAAGCCCTAATCCTACATGATATGCCAGCGAATGTCTTTTTGAGAAATAAAATGTGCGGGCATAATCGAGGCTCCCCTTTATATATTCGGCATAGGCCACGCCTAAAATCTCTTTTTGGCCGTATTCATCGGGTTCTGCTCCATTTAGGGCGGTTACCAGACGGGGTATGGCTCCTGCCACTTCAAATGATCCCCTGAGGGTAAATGTCGGATATAATGTGGTAAAACGGCGGCGATTGACCAGGGTAAACGAATAGGCTGTGCGTGCGACAAGTTGGTCGTTATAGCTTTCTTCCAATAGCTGGTTTTTGGAGTTCTTCAAATAAAGGCTGTCAAATTTCTGCGATACCCAAGGCATACGGATATAGTTTATGTCTATTACATCTAAACCGTGGCGTAGCGCGTTCCTTTTTGAAGACCAGCCGTAAGAGATCGTTCCGTTAAAGAACTGGCGTGTATATTCCGGCCTATGCTGGTTGTTAAGTCCGATGGAAAACTGAGTCGTTGCGGAAGGCTGTTCCCGCCAGCTCTTCTTTAGCCATGGGAATAAAATCATCGGGAAGGAAAGACCGGTTTCTATACCATATTCGTAGAAGCTCTGGTTCATCAGGTCGGTATTTTTGCTCCCTGTAATAAACTCATAAGCGCCTTTTAACTTAATATTCAGTCTTTCACCTCCATTGAATAAATTTTGGTGCTGATAAGATATACTGGGCGCGATACCGAGGTCTCCCGCCGAATTTGTCCCATCTATGGCTGTACTGAACCAGTGTGCGTTTGCCGGTAGCAATGTGATAATAGCATCGAGTTTAGTACTGTCTCCGGATGACGGATGGATATCGATATTTGTCTGTTTTACAGCTCCTATCTTGCCGTATCCTTCGTAAGTCTGATTTAGGGCGAAATCTGAAAAATAACCACCTTTTCGTAAAAAGATATTCCGTGTTACCGTAGAATTTCGCAGAAAATTATTTCGTCCGCGAATGATTTTTATCCCCTTTACTTCTGTGGTATCCGCATTCCTGAAAAACCACCGGTTGCCGACTTGCCGTCCGTCTGTGGATGAGTTCAGCGTATTCAAACCGGAGATTACAGTTATATCATTTATTTTGTAACGTACATACGGAAGACTGTCTTTCCTCGGATAGACATCCATATACAGGTCTACTTCGTGTGAGTTCAATGTAGTGTCTGCCTTGAAATACAGGTATTCTTTGGAGAAATCAAAATAGCCCACGTTTCTCATAATGTTGTTTACCCGCAGCCGCTCCTGTTCCAGCATATCTGCATCGAACATATCCCCTTTGCTCAATAAAGGTTTTATCGGCATGCGGCTCATTATACGTGTCATGGCGGTATCACCGAGTGTATACCGGTAGTTGCGTATAAGATAAGGAATTCCCCCTTTGAGATCGTATGTTACAGATATTTTTTTACCTTTAATTTTTAGAGCCGTATCTACACGGGCATCCAGATACCCCTGGTTATTTAATTGTTTCCTTAACTGGTTTACCGAGATCGCAGTCTGGGTATTACTGAATATTACGGGCGCCTGCCCTATTTTCCGTATCATTCCGGTCATCCATTTACTGGTATCCTGACCGGCCATATTATATATTCTTAAACCGACTTTCCCCAAAAACAGAAAACTCGAATTGGGCTGTTGCCTTACAAAGTCCTCTAAATCAGACGTTGCGTTTTTTGTGTCGTGCTTCACGTTGAAGTCATCTAACAGATAACTACCTTCGGGTATGTTCTTAGTGGTATTGCATGCCATAAAAACAAGTAACAGTATATATGCGATTTTGTGCTTCATCTTATATCTAACATCTTACAAAGATATAATGTTTAACAAATAGACCAAGTAGAGATGCCGGAAATAGCCTGTCTGCTGAAATTAATTACTGATGTTACGCAAGATCGGAACAAACCCATGAAAGAATATGGGATGATACTATTTTTCGGTGTTGCGTAACATCAGTCATACATTTTCATGGTGGCTTCTTCCGTTTTTACGACGTTGCTTCAAAGATAGGATAGTTTGCTCTTTTTTAGTATTTTTGTATCCATTTTCCGAAAAGCCATGTCAGAAGAAAAAAATATTTTTATAAAAGGGGCGCGTGTCAATAATCTTAAAAATATTGACGTAGAAATACCCCGGAACAGATTTGTCGTTATCACCGGACTGTCCGGTTCGGGAAAATCGTCACTGGCGTTTGATACCCTTTATGCCGAGGGGCAACGCCGTTATGTAGAAAGCCTGTCGGCATACGCCCGTCAGTTTTTGGGCAGGATGAATAAGCCCGAATGCGATTATATAAAAGGGATTCCGCCGGCTATTGCGATCGAGCAGCGTGTTAGTGCCCGGAATCCGCGTTCGACGGTGGGTACTTCGACCGAAATATATGAATATCTGCGCCTGTTGTTCGCACGGATAGGCCGGACTATTTCCCCCGTTTCGGGGCAAGAGGTAAAAAAACACCATGTAAGCGACATTGTGGAGAAAATGTTGTCGTATCCCGAAGATACACGCCTTGCCATTCTTACCAGAATTATATTGCGGGATAACCGGACATTGAATGAACAACTGGAAATATTGCAAAAGGAAGGTTTTTCGAGGGTTGAACTGGCCGGAAAATTTGAAAGGATTGAAGACATATTAGCTTCGAAAGAAAAAATAAAACCAGATGATTTACTCCTTTTAATCGACCGCCTGACATGTGATAAAGATGCTGCCAATATAAGCCGTTTCTCGGAATCGATAGAAACGGCATTCTTCGAAGGAGAAGGTGATTGTGTTGTCCGTTTCTACGGTGAAAAGGCAGGGTCTTTCGATTTTTCGAGGCATTTCGAAGCCGATGGGATACAATTCGAAGAACCATCCGACCTGATGTTCAGTTTTAATAGCCCTGTTGGCGCTTGCCCTGTTTGCGAAGGTTTTGGCAGGGTAATGGGTATTGATGAAGACCTGGTTGTTCCAAATAAAGGCCTTTCGGTCTACGAAGATGCTGTCGTTTGTTGGAAAGGCGAGAAAATGAGTGAATGGAAGACTGAATTCATCCATGCGGCCAATCGATACGATTTTCCAATTCATCGACCTTATTTCGAGCTGTCGGAGAAAGAAAAAGAGTTGCTATGGCATGGAGCAAAGGGGCTTCATGGAATAGACGATTTTTTCAAGATGATAGAAGAAAACCAATATAAGATACAGTATCGTGTGATGCTTGCCCGTTATCGTGGAAAAACCACCTGCCCTTCGTGCAAGGGTTCGCGCCTGAAGCCGCAGGCTCTTTACGTAAAAGTAGGAGGGAAGACTATCGCCGATCTTGTTTTGATGCCGATTACGGAGCTGAGAGTATTCTTTGAGGAATTGGAGCTGAATGAAACGGATGCAACTGTTGCAAAACGGTTATTAACCGATATAAACGTGCGCATTCAATATCTTGTAAATGTAGGGTTGGGGTACCTTACCCTCAACCGTTTGTCCAATTCGCTTTCGGGTGGTGAAAGCCAGCGTATTAATCTGGCGACATCGTTAGGCAGCAGCCTCGTCGGCTCTTTGTATATATTGGACGAGCCAAGCATAGGCCTTCATTCCCGTGATACGGATTTGCTGATTAACGTCCTACAGGAATTGAAGTCAATAGGAAACACTGTTGTCGTCGTAGAGCACGATGAAGAAATTATTCGCGCTGCCGATTACATTATCGATATAGGCCCTAAAGCAGGGCGTTTGGGCGGAGAGGTCGTCTATCAGGGAGATGTTGCCGGGCTTCGGAAGCAGACGGAAAGTTATACCGTGCGTTACCTGAATGGAGAAGAGAAGATCGAAGTTCCCGGAGTAAGGCGCAAATGGAACAACTACATTGAGGTGAAAGGCGCCAGGCAAAATAATCTGAAAAACCTGAATGTCAAGTTTCCACTTAATGTAATGACTGTCGTAACAGGAGTTAGCGGTTCGGGTAAATCATCCCTGGTGTGTGATGTTTTTTATACGGCACTGGAAAGGTATTATAAGGGAAAAGGCGGGCAAGTAGTCCAATACAATGGCCTTGAAGGCGATCTCAGGCTGATAAAGGATATTGAAATGGTGGACCAGAACCCGATAGGCCGGTCGTCCCGGTCCAATCCGGTAACCTATATAAAGGCATATGATGAAATACGTAAATTGTTTGCCGACCAGCCATTAGCCAGGCAAATGCATTTTACTCCGGCTTACTTCTCATTCAATGTAGAGGGAGGCCGCTGCGAAGAATGTGCAGGGGAAGGCAAAATACTGGTCGAAATGCAGTTTATGGCGGACGTTTTACTTGAATGCGAAGTCTGCAAAGGAAGAAGATTCAAACAGGATGTCCTGGATGTGCAATACAGAGGCGCCAGTATATATGATGTGCTGGAAATGACAATAGATCAGGCAATAGAGTTTTTTGAAAGAGGTAAGGGATCTTCCGAGAAGAAGATTGTTAAGCGTCTGAAACCATTGCAGGATGTGGGCCTCGGTTATGTGAAGCTTGGGCAGTCGTCGTCATCTTTGTCAGGAGGAGAAAACCAGCGTGTGAAACTGGCATTCCATCTGGCAGACGAAAAGCCGGAGCCAACTCTTTTCATATTTGATGAACCGACTACAGGATTGCATTTTCACGACATAAAAACATTATTGAAGGCTTTTGATTCATTGATAGAAAGAGGGCATACGATTGTTATTATAGAGCACAATATGGATGTTATAAAATGTGCCGATCATATTATCGATATAGGTCCCGAAGGCGGCAAAGAGGGTGGGTTTATTGTTTGTGAAGGAACCCCTGAAAAGATAGCGCAATGCAAGGGATCGTATACAGGGCATTTCCTGAAAGAAAAATTGACTAGTCCTAAATAACCGTTACAGGATTTATAGGACTAGTCATATTGTGTTTAATTAGAAAGAAAAATCTACTCCGGCCGCAAACACTTTGTTTGTTCGAGAAAATACATCTTTGCTGGTTATCAGCGTACCGATGCCGCCTCCGGGTTCTTTTGTATAATCCGAATATGTAGTCCAGAAATATCCTGCATTTATTCTTACTGTGGGTGAAACATTGACAGCGCCCCCAAGACCTATTGAATAAGAATTGAGAGAAAAACTGAGGTCTTTCTGGTAATTGTCAGTTACGCCGTATCTGGTGATTTGTCCTCCGGCGCTTATCAGGAACATCCTGTTTATATGATATTCCGCTCCAAAAAGATATTCGTTGGTAGAGCCGGCGTCTTTTTGTTTGTCGTCAGCCATTTTAGCATCCGAATCGAAGAAATGGTGGTAACCAACGCTTGCTGTCAGGTTTGGCAATATCTGATATGATGCTCCTACTGTCAGCAATGCCGGTATATCGTGAGGAGTATTTACCCCGTCTTTAAATTGAGCCAGCCCTCCGTCTTTTCCATCTACCGTTTTGCTTTCTACATCGAGAGATGTTTTAAATTCGTACTTCACACCTATGTTGAGCCCTTTATGATTGAAATTAAGACCTAAGATAGGATTTACTCCCCAGCCGGACTGTTTGTTGTCTATTTCCCTATCGGCAACAGACTCTGCTAATTGAGTTTGTCCTATTGCCGTAAAGAAATCTTTAGCAGATATCATTGCTCCGGTAGGATTCAGTATAGGATGGGTTGGATTTATCTTTATATTTTTCAAATAACCCTCATATCCGTTGTTTACAATGTTTAACCGGAATCCGGCATAAGCAGAAAACATGTCATTAATGGCATAACTGCCTCCCATTTGTGCTCCATAGATGAAAGATGACCCTGTCATATAAGCATCCACTGAGTATTGGGTTGTCGGCAGCTGCATTCCGGTTAGTGCTCCTGGCAATACAGCTAATCCGGCTTCGAAAGAAGGAAGCCCATCGTTGAATGTGGCTTTTCCTCCACCTCCCGAAACTGCAATATTTCCCGAAAGAACCCATCTCCCTTTCTTATAGGCTGCCTGAAGGCTTGGAATGATAGGAGCTGATGCTGTCCCTTTAAATTCTTTTGTCGCATTTCCGCCATTAAATGCGAAAGGAGCGAATGTAGAAGTAATTGTCCTGGTTTGAAATGCACTTTGGTTAGTAAAAGAAAAATGAAACCCGTCTTCCAGTTTTACCAGCCCGGCAGGATTGGTATAAGCTGCATCTATTTGCGTTGATGCATCACGTGCCACCATCCTGATAAAATGAGCACTTTGATTTGTATTGGTTAATATTCCTCCCGCGAAAAGGGAAGAATAACCTAAAGTTAGGATGGCAACAATTGCCGCAGTTCTTTTATTCATTGTTATATCTAATAAATTAGTTAAATAAGGGTACAAAGATATAATGAATCTGTTAGTTTCAAAAGAAACCATGTTAAAAATAAAACATATCCTGCTGATTATCAAATATATGTTGCATATGCAACTTTGTTTTTGTATTGTCAAATGGTTAATTGTGAATCTTTTGTTTGGATTATAAGAGCCTGTTTGAATTTTATATCATTCAATTTTTTAGAATTATTTTGAGGTTAAAAATGAATAAATATCCAGTTTCTTAATCTATATAATTCAAGGTGCTATTTATTAAAGTATCAGCCAGTGGTTTGATTATGTTAAGAAAATATGTTCTACTACTTATTCGGAATCTTCGATTCCTTTTCTTAACTTTTTGCTTGACCAAAAAGTTACAAAAAGTCAAGGCTGTTGCCCTCGCCGACCCATCATCGCCTCGAAGGCTAAAGGAAGCACACGGGCTTCGCCCCGCTTCCTTTCACGCCCTCTTTGGCGGATGGGTTCCCCGGCTGCGGACAAAGGCCGGA
>JAISES010000149.1 GCA_031263965.1 Prevotella sp.
ATTATTATCTGCTTACCGAAAAACTAATCTAAAACCCGGTTTCGATACTTATGATCCGGTATCAAGATAACATTATAGATGAAATTTGTGCAAAGTAAATTAAAAAAACTTACTTAACCGTGTTTTTAAATAAAATGTCATATTTTTTTTACCTTAAAAAGGTTAATTATCCTTAGAAACTGTTTGAATTTTATCGAAAAATATCACTACAGGATCAGAAAAAGACTTCTTAGCAAATTTTTTATGCTCTTTTCAGCGTATTTTCACCTTTTTACTTTTGGTTTAGCCCGCTAAACCTGCAAGCAAAAAGAAAAAAATCCATCTGAAAATATCTATAAAAAAAAATTGCTATAAAATTCAAACAGTTTCTTATTTTAATAACTTTGCGGTTTATACATACGTAATGGGGATTAGAACCGGCCGGAACATAAGTAAATTATATAAAAAAGCAGAACCATTTAAAGACATTATCTGGTTCTTATCTTTATTCCTGATCTTCGAATTTATATGGAAATTATGTGTCCATCAAGGTGAAGACGAAAGAACTCTTCTGGTATTAGGAAAAGATCTGACATCTTACACAGATGGAATATGCTTATGGACAGCCGAATCGGTACATTGGCTTGTCCACGACCTGTTGGGATATAACGGCTTTTACATAAACGGAATAACACTCCGGTTCGAAGACTCCGTACCTATCGATATTATATGGGGATGTACAGGTCTGAAACAGCTTTTTATGTTTGCATTCATCCTTATGTTCTATTTTGGCCCGAAAAAAAAGAAATATTGGTATATCCCTGTGTCTCTGTCCATACTGGTACTGGTAAATATCCTCAGGCTATCCATAATATTCATTATTATAAAAGACCCGTTCCCTGAGTGGTTTATTTCATTCAATGAGTGGTATAACAACAGGACATGGAATAACTCGGCAGCCGGCTATCTGCAATTTTACAAAGATTGGTTTAATGTATTCCATCGCGACATATTTACCTGGATATATTACGATGGAGTAATCTTTATTTTATGGTTGATCTGGGAAGAAAAAATACGAAGACCTTATTCGCAATTGAAACAATCAAATACTACCTGAAAGGCATGATTCATTTTACTTTATAACTTTGGTTAAGCCATGATAACGAGTCTTGAACCTAATATTATAGTATGGTTCCAGAAAATCAAGCAACGGCAGGGAAAAGATAAATTTTCCGGAATTAAAATACTTTGCGGATTTTGTTAATACAACATATTGGATGCATAAACGAAGTAAAAAAAAGAATACGGTTATTCCCAGCAAAGCCCAATGCTGAAAAACAGCGCTATATGCAGTAAGCCCAATAAACAATAAGTAAAAAATACTTCTGGAGAAACTTTCGATACCGAATATCACCGGCGCTTTGTCCCTTAAGTAGGTTTTAGACAGGGAATATGATCTTTTTATCTGTTTCCATAGCGAGAACTCCTGCATTCCGGTTTCGATAAAACTATCTTGCGACAACGACACAGTAGTGTTATTCTTTGTTATCATTTCATTTATCAGTATTTCCTCGGCCGTTTCTAAATGTAAATTAGATGCAAACCCTTTATTATCAAAAAATAAATGCTTACGAAATGCTATATTACGTAAAGTACCTACGTAGGGGTATCCTTTTATCGCTCTCGAGAGGTATTGCATACTGAAAATATGGTTATCAAAACGAGCCATGCGATTATAGAACCGGTTGGTCTTTTGATAAAAAGAGTACCCTAACACCACTTCTTTATTTTCCGAAAAATCCTTTACCAGAGTACTTATCCATTTGCCGGATACTGGTTTGCAATATGGTTGGGTAAATAACAGTATATCTCCTTTCGAGGCTTTGACACCCAGTGTAAGAGCCAATTTATACCGGCTCAACATCTTGTCATTGGAATAGGGCAGATATGTGTGGTATAAGTTAGGATGATTTAATTCCAGTGATGTCAGCAGCACATCGCTTTCATCTGTTGATCCATTGTTTACAACAATAACTTCGAAATCGGGATAATCCTGGTTAAGTATTGCCGGCAGATTTTCCGTCAATGAATCTACTTCGTTTTCTGAAACAATAATAACTGACACTTTTGGTTTCGGCTGATCCGGAAGCTCTTCGCCTGAGTCGGGATTTTTCACATAAGAGTATGGCCCCCTGTAATAATTGAAATAATAAAACAACTGGATAAGAAACAAGAATACGAACAACAATATTCCAATCAGTTCTATTATATCGAATGTAAAATAAGATAAGATCTGCTCCACTATTTCTATTGATTAATAATGCAAAAAGACAAGAGCCATATATTAATACGACTCTCGCTTTATTTAATTCGTAAACTATATTTTATCTGAGAAATATCCTTTTGGCAACTCCCTGCAATTATACTGGGAAGCCATTATTTCTCCGTATGCTCCGGCTGAACGCAATACCAGCAGGTCTCCTCTTTCTGTTTCGTTCAATTCGTAATCCTTCGCAAAGAAGTCGGATGACTCACATATAGGGCCAACAACATCGTACTTCTTTACAGGGAGATCCGAAGTTATATTTTCTATTTTGTGATACGCCTGATACAATGCAGGACGAATAAGATCTGTCATGCCGGCATCGGCAATCACAAAGGATTTACTTTCTCCATGCTTAACGTAAATTGTTTTTGTTACCAAAGACCCGCATTGTGCAACAATAGCGCGTCCTAATTCAAAGTGGGCTGTTTGTCCGCTTCTCAGTTTAAGCTGCTTACTAAATAACTCAAAATATTCTTGAAAACCGGCAATCGGATTTCTATTCGGGTTTTCGTAATCAATGCCTAATCCCCCCCCCAGGTTTATATGCTCCAGCTTAACACCTTTTTCTTCAAAGAAATCCTGCAATTCATTTACTCTAGCGCACAATTGTCCAAAGATATGAACATCTTCAATCTGAGAACCAATATGAAAATGAATTCCTGTCAGATTAATATTTTTTAAAGATTTCAATGCATCTAATACATTATCAAGATGAGCCATACTGATACCAAATTTATTTTCATTCAATCCGGTAGTAATATATTCATGGGTATGTGCATCGACATTCGGATTTATGCGGAGGGCAACTTGGACTGTCTTACCCTTTTTAGCCGCAAGCTCATTGATTACCTCCAATTCCGGCAGCGATTCCACATTAAAACAGAATATATTAAGATCTAAAGCAAGTATTATTTCTTTGTCTGTTTTACCTACTCCTGCAAACACTATCTTAGATGCAGGAAATCCGGCATTCACTGCGGCTTTCACTTCATTTCCGCTCACACAATCAGCGCCAAATCCTTCGGAAGCAATGAGTTCCAGTATACGGCGGTTGGCATTTGCCTTTACTGCATAATGCTGGATAAATCCATATTTTTTAGTCTCTTCTTTTACGATTTTAAGTGTCTTCTTTAATAATTCAATATCGTAATAATAGAAAGGTGTCTCTATACCTTTTAGTTTATCAACAGGAAAATTTCCTTTTATCATCTGAAATTCTAAGATTAATTAAACAATTTATCATTTAATATTTGAAGTGTTCTCTCTTTATCTTTTTTATTTATCAAAAACGAAAAATTATATTTACTGCCTCCATAAGACAGCATTCTCACAGGAATACCATTCATCGATCCCAATATATTCGCAGCAAATCCGGTATGCTCCGACTCCAGGTCGCCTATAACGGATACTATAACCATATCTTTATCTACAGATACAGTCCCGTATTTTTTCAAATCATCTACTATATATTCCAGATTCTTATCTTCATCTATGGTCAGCGAAAAGCCTATTTCAGATGTCGCCAACATATCGATAGAAGTCTGGTAATTTTCGAAAACTTCTGTTACCCTGCGTAAAAAGCCATGAGCGAGCAGCATTCTACCCGACTTTATCTTTATAGCAGTAATATTATCCCTCGCTCCTACGGCCTTTATAACTCCTTCTTCTGTTTTATTAGAAATAACAGTCCCGTTTGCTTCCGGATATTCGGTATTCTTCAGGCAAACCGGAATATCCGCCAGTTTGGCAGGTAAAATACTTGATGGATGCAAAACCTTAGTCCCGAAATAAGCCAGTTCGGCTGCTTCATCAAAGTTTAACTGACGAATAGGGGTTGTATTCTTCACATACTGCGGATTATTATTCTGCATTGCAAAAACATCGGCCCATATCTGAATTTCTGAGGCATTTACCGCTGCACCTATCAGCGCCGCGCTAAAATCACTTCCTCCTTTACGCAGGTCATCTATTTCTCCGTAAGCATTCCGGCAAATATAACCTTGAGTTATGTATAAATCAGCATCCTTCGAAGCTTCCAGTAATATATTCAGTTTATCTTTTATATATGACGGATCAGGAGCTGAATTTTTATCGGTCCTCATAAAATCCAAAGCCGGAATCAGAACTGCCTTAACTCCCTTTGCCAATAAAAAGAGATGGAACAGTTCGGTACTGATAAGCTCACCCTGAGCCATTACAACACGTTCTTCAAATAAAGTAAACAGGTCTTTAGTGAAAGATCGTACATAATCGAATTTGCCGGACACAACAGCTCTGGCTTTTTCTTGAAATTCTTCCTTATCGAAAAGTGTAGAAACCAATCCTGAATAGTGCTTTTCGAGTTTGTTGATAATCTCCGTAGCGCCTTCCTGGTTTTTCTTATAAAGGTAATCGGAGATTTCAGCTAAAGACTCGGCTGTACCACTCATCGAAGACAGGACTATAATATTATTATGTTCCTTTGTTACAATTGCAGCTACCTCCCTCATCTTATCGGCTGTAGCTATCGATGCACTACCAAATTTCAGAACTTTCATTTTAACACCGTTTTATGTAATTGCTGTAACCAAGATGCAAAAGTACAAAAATTTTCGAGCTCTGATTTCAGATTCATATATATATTCAAGGCAAACGCATGAAAAAAGCCTTACACAGCGATCTTAAAAAACATCAAAGCGTTTGAATATTAATCGATTAATAGTTGCGCAGGTCGGTTAATAGTTGTATATTTATCTGATAATCAAAACAATATTATCAGATGAATCTATTAGATTTTGCAAATAGTATTCCTGATTTTCGTCAGGAATTGAAAATACAACATCAAGCCAGTGATATTATATTTATAACAGTAGCGGCTGTTATCTGTGGAGCTCAGGATTGGGAAGACATCGAATATTTTGGGCATGCAAGGAGGATTTCTTTCGTCAATACCTGCTTTTACCCAATGGGATTCCTTCCCATGATACTTTCAATCGTTTTTTTTCAACCTTAATCCTAAAGTCCTGGAAGTAGAGTTTCGTTCATGGGTTAAAGCCATTTGTAATCAAGAGTCTAATTTAATATCTGTTGATGGCAAGACAATCCGGGGAGCAAAAGTGGGTTCCAAGAGTGTTTTTCATATGGTTAGTGCATTCTGTCACGCCCATGGCGTAAGTTTAGCCCAGATAAGGACACAGCAGAAGTCGAATGAAATAACGGCAATTCCCGAATTACTGAGAGTCTTAGACTTAGAGGGGTGTATTGTCAGCATTGATGCTATGGGTTGTCAGGAAGATATCGCCAATCAAATCGCGGAACAGAAAGGATATTATATTTTAGCAGTAAAAAATAATCAGCCATCACTCTTTGAGTCTCTCGAGGATACATTCAAGCTGCAGCAGCGTAAAGATGTTTCTCTGAGTGAAGAATTGGACTTTGGGCATGGCAGAATAGAAAACCGTACTTGTTTTATCTCCACTGATTTACAATACATTGACAGGTAAAAATGGAAAGATGGTAAAACCTTAATTATACTCAAAAAGAAACGGATTGCGAATTAATCAATCTAAAATTTAGAGTAAGCAGGGTCTCTAACTCCGGTTTATATTGTTCTATATTTTCAAAAAAATGGTGAATCGCTTCTCG
>JAISES010000213.1 GCA_031263965.1 Prevotella sp.
CGCCCATACAGGGGGATCCGCATCGTTAAATAAACTATTGAATCTGACGGCACACGGAAATCTCCAAAATGTTGTTCGGTATAACGTATCTTGGCATGCCAGGCATCCTTTTTTAGCCCCAGCATTACCGATCCTCCCAGCGTCCCATTTACAGTTTTGGTTAATAAAACCACTTCGCCAAACAACCGGTTTTCAGCCGGAGCCGGACTCCGAGATATTTCAATAGCACCGCCCATAGCGTCGCTGCCATACAAAAGAGATACAGGCCCTTTGCGAACGATCACCCGCTCGACATCGAAGGCGTCTATTTCCAGTCCGTGATCTGAACCCCATTGTTGTCCCTCCTGCTTGATTCCGTTTTCAATGACGGATACGCGGTTAAACGCCATTCCCCGGATCATCGGTTTGGAAAATCCCGAACCAATATCCATAGAACGTATGCCTGATATATGCTCTAATGATTGTACAAGGTTGCCTGTAAAATGCTGCCTCAAGAAATCCTTATCAACAACTTCGACCGAAAGCGCCGAATTGCGGTTGCCGGCTTTCTTATAAGAATCACCGGTAATAGTTATACTATCCAATTCAACAAGTTTAATCTTGGTGGAATCGGCGCTTTGGGCAAAAACAGGGAATCCTGATACTAACATGAGCATCAATAAAATTAATTTGATACGCATATTAAAATAGATTCTGATATTACTTAATATAAGTGCTGTTGTACACTGTATTGCGGAGGGGCGCGCAGATAATAGGAATGGATAACGGGGAAGTATTGCTTCTCTTTATATATAGCAGTTCTCTCTATGTTGAACGACAATAATAAAGAGGTTTGATTTGATAATTCAGGATCAGTGAAAAAAGACAATGCGAATTGGCAAACCGGGCAGGTTTTACAGTCATGCGTAGAATCGGACGGTTTATGGTCTGTACATTGGTGGGATTCTGAAGTGTACTTAATTTCATAAGTATGAACCGATTTTACAATAAATGGCAGAATAAATATACCTGACAACAGGTATGGTAGGATTATCTTATTTATTGCGTCCTTTTTCACTTTCTTGAAATTGATTAGCCAAAGATAAATATTTTTATTAAATGAAACATTGTTGCATTTGATATTTTATTAATTATTTTCCAAGAAACTGTTTAAATTTTATAGCAAATTTTTTTTATAGTTATTTTCGATGGATTTTATTCTTTTGCTTGCAGGTTTAGCACAATGTCATTAAGTTAAGGCTGAAAGCCTTATATCTCCCAGCACAGGGCAACGCCCTGTGTATCAGCAACAGTATCAACGATGCCCCTTCAGGGCAGAATCAGAAAGAGAATCATTGATTATTCCCTTATATTGCGCTATTTCATAGTTATTTACATCTTAGCTTAATGACGTTGAGGTTTAGCGGGCTAAACCAAAAGTAAAAAGGGAAAAATACGCTGAAAAGAGCATAAAAATTGCTAAGAAGTCTTTTTCTAATCCTATAATCATATTTTTCGCTAAAATTTAAACAGTTTCTTAAGTGCTTATTATAAATAAAGAAGCACCTATGTAAATATAGATGCTTTCTGTATAATGGAAGATTTTATGTTAATCAGACAATCCTTTGGCTGTCTCCATTAGTCGTACAAACTCGCGGCGGTATCCCTGTGTGTCGGAACCATATCCTTTTTGGGCAAGCGCTATGGCCTTATCGTAAGAACCATTTCCTTTATATTGAGAATCCTTTACAATCTGTCCGAACATGGCTACAGCAGCAGCGAATCGAAAATCGTCGGATACATTGTCCATATTGTTGTCGATCAGCGGTACTTCTATTTTTTTACTTGTATCGCTATCCGGTTGTTTATATCTTAGTTTTACGGTCAATAAATCGGGGTGCAAACTATATGAAGCCGGATCGGTTATAATCTCTTTCCGGTATTTTAGCGGATCTACATTTCCGATAAGATTGCTTTTTACACCTACCGGAATCACTTCATAAAAGGCGGTTACGGTGTGTCCTGCGCCCATTTCTCCGGCATCCTTTGTGTCGTCGTTAAAGTCTTCTTTGTTCAGTAGCCGGGTTTCATAACCAACGAGCCTGTATGCCTGAACTTTCGCCGGATTGAATTCTACCTGTAATTTTACGTCTTTGGCAACTGTATACATGGTTGCACCGAATTCGTTTACCAACACTTTATTTGCTTCATGCAAATTATCGATATAAGCATGGTTGCCGTTTCCGGTTTGTGCCAGAACCTGCATTTTCTTATCTTTATAGTTACCCATGCCATATCCTAAGATGGAAAGGAATATACCGCTTTTACGCTCTTGCTCGATCAGTTTTTGCAGTCCGTCATCGCTTGAGATCCCAACATTGAAATCCCCGTCGGTGCATAGGATAATGCGATTATTACCTCCTTTTATAAAGTTCCTTTTCGCTATTTTATAAGCCAGTTGGATTCCATCCCCTCCAGCTGTAGAGCCTCCTGCCGAAAGGTTTTCCAGGGCTTCTTTTATTTTTTGCTTATTACTTCCCGAAGTGGAGGATAAAACTTCTCCTGCTGCCCCTGCATAAACCACAATAGCTACGCGGTCTTTTTCGCGCAGGTTATTTACTAACAATTTCAAAGATGATTTCACCAGACCGAGACGTGTAGGGCCTTCCATCGAGCCGGAGACATCGATCAGGAATACAAAGTTGGATGCAGGCAGGTTATCTCCGGCTATATTTCTGGCGTTGTGACCT
>JAISES010000260.1 GCA_031263965.1 Prevotella sp.
AATGGCTTTTCCAAATTGAGGATGAGTGTCGTGACGGTTCACTCCTTTGAAAAACACAGCCTTATTATTGATATAAACCCGCTTATTCTTTATTTCTATCTTACGGAATCCAAATTTGGAAGACATAGCTTCCAATTCTTTTCCTTTTGCATCTTTCAGGCTGACAATGGCAGTATACAGATTCGGAATCTCGGCCGACCACAATTGAGGATTACTTACTGTAGCTTGCAAGTTTACATCCGTGATGCTCAGCCCCTTGATATCTGTCAGATTCTGTTCCAGTTTTGCGGCTAACTTGCCGGAAGGGTCCAGCAATTTCACCTCCAAGGTCTGCGCCTTTGCTTCGCTCTTGTTATAATTTCGGATCGATGCCGCCACCTTAAACAAGCTTGATGATAAATCTCCTGTCCGGAAATCGGCTTGTAGACGGTAGTCGACAACATGAACTTTAGGTGTTGCATAAAGATATACATCGCGGTGAATACCACTCATACGAAACATATCCTGATCTTCGATATAGCTGGCATCCGTCCACCGGTAAACTTCAGCAGCAATAGTATTCTTCCCGTTTTTCAGGTATTTTGTTATATTAAACTCTGCATCATTGTTCGCACCCTCGCTATAACCTGCCTTTTGACCATTGATCCAAACATAAAAACCACTATAAACTCCATCAAAATGTAAAATGACTTCTTTGTCTTTCCAATCTGACGGAAGAGAAAAGTCGCGCCTGTATGAGCCTACCGGGTTAGGTTCTTTTTCGCTTGTATAGCCTTTTTGAGGCAGGATAAGAGGTGGCCGGTTCAGGAATGGATAAGTAATATTAGTATAGATAGGTATACTATAACCAAGCATCTCCCAGTTGGAAGGAACTGTTATGTCTTTCCACGACGAAACATTGTAATCGGTCTTGTAGAAGTTTACCGGCCTTTCGGACGGCTGTTTCACCCAATTAAATTTCCACTTCCCATTCAGGGACATATAATAAGGCGACTTTGGTTGTACCCAAGGCTTATCAAAACAGGTATCCTGTTTCAATGCCAGGGTATTAGGATAGGGGATATAGGTCGCATGCCCTGCTTCCTTGTTTACTGCAAATATTGCCTCGTTTTCCCATTCTGTTTCTCCTTTTAACGAATAATCGGCATCAGCCTGGAGCGAAGTTGGAACTAACCACCACAGTTGAGATGATGCGGGCAACTGATACACTACCGAACCTTCTCTTTCTTCTCCATTGTAAGCCAGATACATTTTTGTAATGCGCTGTGTAATCTGAGCGGCTCCGGTACCGGTTATTTTTATATTCCAGTGCTGGTTTCTATTGTCTTTAGCAGCATCCCATTGTATTACGGAGTTACCTGCTCCGGTATGGAGATTGTTATTATCTATACTTTTTTCATTGTATGGATTAGTAATAGTATAATAGCCGTCATTTGTTTTTTGTATCTTCCATAATTGCCCCTGCCGGTCTTTAGTGTCTTTTCCAAGGAATATTTTCGCACTATTGTCGAAACTATCTTTATTATCTATTGCCCAACCATTCGGGCTAACTATTTTATACAAAACATCGGGATTTATTTCCTGCGAGTATATTACCGCAGAGAAAAGCCACAACAGTGAGAATACAAATAGTTTTAGGCTCGATTTTATCTTTCTTTTATTCATCCGGTTTAAAGTTTTGAGGTTTATTCAGGTTTTACAATTATTGTTTTAGTAACGTGTAAAAAATAAGATGGCGATTTAAATCATATAATCGATTAATTATTAGCGAATTTACCGTCAAAGATACCAAATTATTTTTCACACGTACTAAGTAACGTATAAAAAATCAGATAAATAACTGATATTATGCAATACCGGAAAACAGTATCATTTTATATTATCGTTCTTTTTCTCAAAAATGCTTTATGCGCCTACTTTGACTTTCTCTTTCGCGTCATTGAGAGGGTTTACCCGAAGCAATCCAATTGTATTTTCGGGCAGTAAAGGACTGCCCCTACCGCTAACCGCCCAATTTCCGGATTGCATCGCCTTTCAGGCTCAGACAAGCATCCCGTTTTACGCCTTTTTCTCCTGACGGGTTCCCCGCACGTAAAGCACACGGCGCAGGGCTGACGCGTATTATCGCCGTATTGCGGTTTCCGGCCTTTGTCCGCAGCAGGGGAACACTTCCGCCGAGAGCATAAACAAAAAAGCCTGCTGATTATCAGCAGGCTTCCTGTATAATTTAATCCTGATTAATTTTCAGGTGTTGAAGGTATTTGTTGCGTCCCCTGATTGGCCGGAATGGTTGTCGACATATCCGGTGTTCCTGCCGGAATTGGTTGTTGAGTTTCTATTTGTGTAGCAGGAGCATTGAAGCCGGCTTTAGGTCTCATCATTACACATACTATACTCATTATCATAATAAAACCCGCCAGTCCCCAAGTCGTTTTTTCAAGGAAATCGGTTGTTTTGCGAACACCCATAATAGCATTTGATGAAGAAAATCCTGACGACAGGCCTCCTCCTTTCGAGTTTTGTACTAAAACTATCAACACTAAAGCAATAGCTGCGATAACAATTAATATGGTAACAAGCGCAATCATTTTTTATCTTTATGTTTTGTATTTATAATCAATTTTTCGAGAAAACTCAATTGGTCTGCAAAGTAAATATTTTTTTTCGGATAATTCAAACTTAAATGTTTAATTATTTTATATGCCTTCTCGTACTTTTTCTGTTTTATATATATTTTGGCGAGAGTTTCCGTAAAAAAGACGTCCTCAGTAAGTTCTTCCTCATTTTCTTCCCCATTTCTTTCCTCACCCGCCTCATATTTATCTTTTTCTTTGATACGGATACGGATTTTACCTTCTTCCGATTTGTTGATGAAAGAATCTATTATGCTTTGATGCTTCAGATTAACTGTTTCTTCCTGATCCTCTTGTCCTGAAGCGTACCCTGTGAGTTTTAAAGCTTCTTCGCTTTGTGCATATGAAAGATAATCGGTACTAGCCAGACTGGAGTGGGAAATACTGTATTCTAATTCGGAAGTTTCATCGTCACGGGATTCGAAAAACGCATTCAACAATATGCCGGTTTTATCTTCATTTATTTCTTTTTTACCTGTTTGGGCAAAGAAACCATCATATTCTTCACTGAATATGTAATAAAACAAAGCTCTCCTGTCATTTATGGCAATACTTAACCGTTCCAGCTCATTTTTATAGCCGTCGTCGCTGTTTGCGTACAAAGACTTCAGATAGGCAAAGATAGCAGCTTGAAAATAAGGATATTTTTCGATAAGCTCTCTTAGCGATCCGGCTTCTTGCCTGTTGGCAACAGCATCTTTTTGGATGAACTGATAAAACTGTTGAATATCCATTCTTTACCAATTGCCCATTGTGGCATTGAATATCTGGTCTACGATATCTTTGTTTAATTCTTCTATAAGCTGGTCCTGTACTTCGGTAAGCATTCTGCTGCTGGCGAAATCCCTGTATGCCGAAATCGTTTCTTCTTTATCTTCTTCCGGTTTTTTATTATTGCGGAAACGGAATTTTACAGTCATAGTCAGGCGGGTTTCCGACGCCAGATTAATACCTTGATTTGTTTCTTTTACAGATAGGGGCGTTAAGTCGTAGCGGACAATCTCGCCTTCTATCTCCATCGACGGATTTACGTCTGTCAGTTGTAGCTTCGTGCCTCGTACAAATACATCCTTCATCCGTTCGTTAAACGTTTGCGTTAGCGGCGGATAAACGAGTGGGGCCTGATTCTGGAAATCGCGTATGTTGATAGTCGGATTTTCTTTGTAGTCGATATGCGATCCATTAAATTTATATGAAATCGTGCAGGCTACCATCGCTATGGATAAAATAACAAGCGAGATTATTCTTTTCATAGATTTTCCAGATTATATTCTTTTATTTTACGATAGAGTGTACGTTCCGATATTTTCAAATCTTTTGCTGCGTTTTTCCGTTTTCCGTTATGACGATCCAATGCCTTTATTATCATATCTTTCTCCACATCTTGCAGCGAAAGGGTTTCTTCTTCATAGTCGGGGTCGTATATAACATCCGCTTCTGTAATATCGGCAGGTGTATGCAGGCTTTCTTTTATGGGAATGGCTGTCCTTTCGTTCTGATTAACGACCCTTGGCGTAAGAGGGGTATCGTTATTTATTATCGGAGTAGAAACTATGTCCGAAGCCTTCAGGTTTCCGGCTACAATGTCGTGAACGATTTTCTTTAGTTCGTTCATGTCTTTTTTCATATCGAACAGCACCTGGTACAGAATTTCGCGTTCATTGCTGAATGTTTTCCGGTCGTTGCCTAAGTTGCCGGCAGGTATTAATCCTACTTCGTTAGCAGGGAGGTATAACTTTAGTATATCGGCTGTGATTTCTCTACTTTGTTCTATAATGGAAATTTGTTCGGTAATATTTTTCAATTGACGGATATTTCCGGGCCAATAGTAATCTTTTAACATTTTGCGTGCTTCGTCTGTTAATGAGATAGGAGGCATGCTGTATTTTTCGGCGCAGTCGCCGGCAAATTTCCTGAACAGAAGGGGAATATCATCTTTTCTGTCCCTGAGCGCAGGTATCCGTACAGGAACTGTATTCAGCCGGTAATATAAATCTTCCCTGAAACGGCCGTTACGGGTTGCTGTTATCATGTCCAGATTAGTAGCGGCGACAACACGCACATCGGTTTTTTCGACTTTCGACGAGCCTACTTTTATAAACTCTCCTGTTTCCAGTACTCGTAATAATCTGGCTTGAGTAGAGAGCGGCAGTTCTCCTACTTCGTCCAAAAATAAAGTGCCTCCGTTCGCAACTTCGAAATACCCCTTGCGTTCACCTGTAGCTCCTGTAAACGAGCCTTTTTCGTGGCCGAAAAGTTCCGAATCAATAGTACCTTCGGGTATGGAACCGCAATTGACAGCTATATAAGCGCCATGTTTGCGGTGGCTGAACTGATGAATAATTTGCGGGAAGTTTTCTTTGCCCACGCCGCTCTCTCCTGTTACCAGCACCGACATATCGGTGGGAGCCACCTGGAGGGCAATATCTATAGCGCGGTTCAGGTCGGGACAGTTCCCGATGATACCGAAACGTTGTTTTACTTGTTGAATATCTGGTTTTGCCATATGCTTAATCGGTAATGTTTAACGAAACCTGACAAAATTACATATTTATTCTGTTTGTGTCAGTCTTTTTTAGTGAAGATTTCTAAAAGCTATCGTCAATGTCAATGTCAATGGTTAATGTTCGTTTTTTACACCGTAAGTAATGGTATTATCTTTTACTTTTGTTTTATGGAAAGATTTCAAGTCATACATTAAATACTAACTTATTATGAAAATACTTATTTACGGGGCTGGAGTTATCGGGTGTACGTATGGATGGCAATTGTCGAAAGCCGGGTATGATACGACTGTGTTGGTAAGAGAAAGGAAAAAAGAGCAGATAGAAAGAGACGGGATAAATATACATTGTACGGACTTTAGGTATGGAAAGAAGAAAACCGGACAAGCTGTTTTTCGTCCTAAAGTGATTGATAAGTTATCTCCTGATAATGATTTCGAATACATTATAGTCTCTGTTCGCAATCCTCATCTGAAAGAAGTTTTGCCTGTATTGAAACATTCGGCAGGGAAAGCAAATATTCTTTTCTTTATGAATATTCTGGATTTTGGCGAAATAGATAAATATCTATCCTCAAAACAATACTTTGTCGGATTCCCGTTTATGGTAGGCGGATGTAAAGAGAACGGATATATTAATTCCATTATTTCAGGCTCTAAATACTCGAAGACCATGCTGGGTGAATTGAATGGCGAAAATAGTGAACGGGTTCAGGCCATAGCCTCGGCGATGGAAAGTGCCGGAATGAAACCCTTTGTTTCGTATCAGATTAAAAACTGGCTTATTCCTCATGGTGTATTTATTGCTGCGTTGTCGGCGGGAATAATAAAAGCAGGAGGAACAATGGAGGCTTTTATTGATAATACAAAGATTGTCAAAGACACCATAAAAGATATTCGACGAGGTTTTCAGATATGTGCTGAAAGAGGGATTGATCCCAGAAAAGAAAAAGTAAACAAGCTTTATTATTTGCCACTGTTTATAAGTGTTCCGGTGGTGAAAAAGATATTTAACGATGAGGTAATGCGCATGATGTTTGACGGATACCTGAAATATTCGACAGAGGAAGTAAAGAAAATGTTAGCTGATATCTATGGCGGGGGTAACTTATGTAACACGTAATGAAGCTGGTGCAAATATCTCAGGTAAAATAAAAGAAATCGTAACTATTTGGTATAAATGGCAAAATAAATAGTAGTACGACAACGACGAAACAAGTAACTACAACTTATACCATAACTCATAAAAATGAACGTTTAGACGAGTTCCAGTTCAACTTTTTCAACGATTATCCTATCAAAAGGATGTCTGATGATGGAAAATACATAGTTCCTATCCGTAAAGGAAAAGGGATTATTGAAACAAGTATATTACCTGTTACTAATAGTTTTTTCACCTATAAGAGATTCCAGGAAAGAAATATTTCACCTAATTTTGGAGAATAAAAGTAATTAAGTTTCTTTTAAAAACACGTATATGAAAAAAATAATATTAATTCTTTGTTCACTACCAGTTGTGTCCGCTTTTACATCTTGTGATAAAAACGACCCTGACAATGTTCGTTATTTGGACAATAGGCTTGTTGAAGGAACGTGGTATAACAAAGTTGCTAAAGATTCATTAGTATATACCTTTAAAGACAATAAGTTGATAACCGAATTCTAC
>JAISES010000310.1 GCA_031263965.1 Prevotella sp.
ATATGAGTGGGCAAAGGCCGAAACAGATGGTGATAAGATCGTAGTATACAACGATAAAGTGAAAAATCCTGTCGCCGTAAGATATGCATGGGGAAATAACCCCGGAGCTACCCTTTTCAATGAAGAAGGACTGCCCGCTACACCTTTCAGGACTGATAACTGGAAAGGCATTACCGAAAAATAACAGAAAAATAAAAAGGATATGAAAAAAACGATACTATTACTACTCTTTTGTTCCATCATGATACCTATATCGGCTCAGAAAACGTTTGAACAGAAAGCTGATTCGATCATAGCATTGATGACTTTGGACGAAAAAACAGGACAACTAAATATGGTGACAGGAAACTGGGAAGCTACAGGGCCTGTATTACGCGGTTCGGACGACAAAGTCAAACTGCTGAAAGAAGGAAAGATAGGCTCGATGCTAAATATCCGTGGTACAAAGCACACACGTGATATGCAGGCTCAGGCCCTGAGTTCGAGGCTGGGCATCCCTCTTCTTTTCGGATTAGATGTGATACACGGTTATCGAACTGTTTTCCCCATTCCGTTGGCTATTTCATCGAGTTTCGACCCCGAAGCGATAATATTGGCATCAAGGGTTGCCGCTCGCGAATCGGTAGTGTCGGGTATTCACTGGACATTTTCGCCAATGATCGATGTATCGCGCGACCCACGTTGGGGCAGGGTGATGGAAGGCCCCGGCGAAGATACATACTGGGCGTCAATCATGGCTAAAGCAATGGTTGAAGGTTATCAGCAGCCATTCGACGACGGGTTGGAGCTGATGGCCTGTGCCAAGCATTTTGCTGCTTATGGGGCTGCTATCGGCGGACGCGATTATAATACGGTGGATATTTCGATGCAAACGCTCCACAATGTTTATCTTCCACCATTCAAAGCGGCTGCCGATAGCGGTATTGCCAGCTTTATGTGTGCCTTCAATGAGATAAACGGAGTTCCGGCTTCGGGCAATAAATACCTCTATGATATATTGTATAATACATGGGGGTATAAAGGTCTTGTAGTCTCCGACTGGGGGTCTATTGGGGAGATGGTGGTGCACGGATATAGCAAAGACCGCGAAACGGCAGCCCAACAGGCTATTGAAGCGGGAGTGACAATAGACATGGAAAGCAATTGTTACTCAAGGTATTTGAAGCAGCTTGTCGAAGAAGGAAAAGTATCGGAGCAGACATTGGATAACGAAGTGAGAAAAGTCCTTGTTCAGAAATACAAACTCGGGCTCTTCGACGATCCGTACAGGTATTGTAATCCCGAAAAGGAAGCGAATGAAATACTGACGCCGGCCAATCGTGAAGCTGCAAGGGACGTCGCCCGTAAATCTATTATCTTGCTCAAAAATGAAGGCTTACTTCCGGTTGAAATGCCGAAGAAAATAGCTGTGATAGGGCCATATGCCGGTGCAAAGCGCGATATGGACGGTAATTGGACTGTGGCAACAGATAAAGATGTGGCCGTTACCCTGCTCGAAGCATTGAAAACAAGGTATCCGGGTAGCGAAATATCTTTTGCAAAAGGATTTGACAGTAAAGAGAATAACGACAGGTCGGGATTTGAAGAAGCTATTACCATTGCCGGCAAAGCTGATATTGTGTTGCTAACTCTGGGCGAACATTGGGGAATGAGCGGCGAAGCCCGTTCGCGTGGAGACATACATTTGCCTGGCGTTCAGGAGGAACTTGCATGCAAAATATATGAAACCAATAAAAATACTATTACGTTGGTTATGGGCGGACGGCCTATGATATTTAATCAGGTATCTGAAAAAGCCCCTGCAATATTGTATACATGGTGGCTGGGCACGGAAGCCGGAAATGCGATGCTTGATGTTATTTGCGGCGAGTACAACCCGTCAGCTCGCGTGCCTATGTCTTTCCCTAAACATCTGGGACAGATACCGGTGTATTACAATCGTAAAAACTCAGGGCGCCCTTCTGTGGATGCGGAAGGCAATTATTCGAACCGTTATATAGACATCGACTATAAACCCCGGTATCCTTTTGCCTACGGGCTTTCGTACACTTCGTTCGAATATAAGGATATTACCGTATCGAAAGATAATGATCGCATATTAATAAAACTAAATCTTACGAATACAGGAGATTATGATGGCAAAGAGCTTGTGCAGGTTTATGTGCGTAAATTATGGGGAGAGTCGACCCGGCCGATTAAAGAACTTAAAGCCTGTGAAAATATCTTCCTTAAAAAAGGAGAAAACAAGGAAATAGAGATGAGTATTCCGTGTTCCGGTTTGCGCTACTACGGACAAAACGGATGGGAAGACGGCAAAGGCGATTACAAGATATTTGTAGGCAGGAATGCCGAAGAGATGATCTTTGATACAGAAATTCCGGTATATTGATTTGTTTGGTTGTATAATCCTGTCTTGCAATATAATCGTATTCTTATTGTAAGGCAGGATTTTTTATTTTAGTATGTTTTGTATAATTTTAATAGCTAAGAAACTGTTTGAATTTTATAGCAAATTTTTTATAAATTTAAACAGTTTCTTAGTATTACGGAGTTTTCCTTTTGCACAAACCCTTATCTTCTTGTGTCTACATGCAATATTCTATCAGGATATGAGTTATATTTGTAGGCTGATTAATCTTAAGTAAATCTTTTGAAAAGGTATATATCCTATATATTGACAGTTATCATAACTTCCTTATTTGCTTGGTCGTGCAAACAAATAAAGCTGGAAGATGCCGATAGGAAATTTGCGCAAGGTGAATATTTTGCAGCAGCAGACATGTACAGTCGGATATATCGCCGGACATCACCTGAAAAAAGGGAATTGCGGGGCGAAGTTGCGTTAAAAATGGCGGAGAGCTACCGGTTGATCAATAATCCTTTGCGGGCAAATGCCGCATATGCCAATGCTATCCGTTATAAAGTCAACGACAGTATTGCCACTTTACAATATGCGCGCTCGTTGCAAAAATCAGGAGATTACAAGCAGGCTATACGTTATTATTCCGACTTTCTTAAGTTATATCCTGAAAATGAATTTGCCCGGAATGGGCTTGAGGGATCGAAGCTGGCTCCTGAATGGAAAGCGAATCCCACCCTTTATACTATAAAGCGGATAGAGCTGCTTAATTCCAACAGGGGAGAATTTAGTCCGGCGCTATTACCTCCCGATTATGATCAGGTATATTTTACATCCAATCGCAAAGGTGTTGTAGGAGACACTATAAGTAATATAACCGGAGCCAGCCTGAATGATATTTTCATGTCCCGCAAAGATGAGAATGGCAACTGGATGAGTCCCGAACATGTGGATTCGCCGATAAACACAAATGGAGACGAAGGCGCCGTATCGTTTTCACCGCAAGGTACGGCTATGTATTATACGCAAGCCCTGACCGATTCGGCCAGCGTGTCTCTACCCTCTATTTATGTTTCGTACCGTTCGGGCGGATCCTGGGGAACAGGTACAAAGATAGAAATCAACAAACGTGATACCACCAGTGTGTTTGCTCACCCCGCAATAGATCCATCCGGCAACTTCCTGTACTTTGTCTCCGACATGCCCGGAGGCTATGGCGGCAAAGATATCTGGCGGGCAAGTATGGTAGGCGACCTGGTCGAATATGTTGAAAATCTGGGTGCTGATATTAATACCGCAGGAGATGAAATGTTCCCTTACGTGAGAAACGACTCTACTATTTATTTTTCATCCGATGGACATACCGGTATGGGCGGACTGGATATATACAGGGCAACTTACGATAAAAAATCTGAAAAATGGACAATAGAGAATCTAAAATCGCCGATCAACTCTATGGCCGATGATTTCGGGATCACCTTCGGGGGTGAGAAAGAATCCGGATTTTTCAGTTCTAACCGTAATGATGCTAAAGGCTTCGATCACATTTATACTTTTGCCTATCCTGTAATAACTACGATAGCTGAAGGTTATATAGTGGATACAGATGACGAATTTATTACCGCCGCTACCATACGTATGGTGGGCCGGGACGGTACAAATAAAAGATTTCAGGGAAAGAATGATGGTACATATAAATTGGATGTAAACAGGGGTACCGATTATGTTTTCCTGGCCAGCGCACCGGATCATCTGAACACACGAATGTCTTTAAAGACTGTGAATATGGAGAAAGACTCGACGTATTTTGTCGATTTTATACTTACTCCTATAAATAAGCCGGTAGTGCTGGAAAATATATTCTATGAATATGATAAAGCTACTCTAAATCCCGAATCGAAAGAAGAGCTGGATGGTCTGATAGCATTG
>JAISES010000367.1 GCA_031263965.1 Prevotella sp.
TTTCTGGTTCGATCTTCAGCAATCCAATCCGTTGGGAGTTGTGGGTATAGTTGACGGGAAAAGAATTTTCGCCGAAGACAGACGCGGTCGTCCCGACCCGTTAAATGACCTGTATTTTAATGGCTTTAGAAATGTATATAACAGTGATTTCAACTTTGATATTTCCGTTGCCCAATCGCTTGACGCTTTCTTAAAAGGCTTAAAAATTCATGGGACAATCGCTTACGACAGCCAGTACAGTCATACCAAAGACAGGGACAAAAGTTACGCGACTTATTCTACAAGAGCCGATCCCGATAATCCGGAAGGTTATCTTCTGATTAAAAAAGGACAGGACTGGGGTATGGGATATAACGAATGGTATAGCAAATGGAAGAAGGTCTATGCCGAATTTGCTATAAACTACGAAAAAAGTATTAATAATCATAACATAACGGCTTTAGCGCTGTATAATCAGCAAAAAAGATGGTATCCGGATCTGAATCAGGCCGATATACCAACAGCATATATGGGTTTCGTAGGACGTGTAACGTATAATTATATGCTAAAATATTTGTTCGATTTTAATCTCGGATACAATGGTTCCGAAAACTTTGCTCCGGGAAAACGCTTTGGGTTATTTCCGGCCGTTTCTTTCGGATGGGTAGCCAGCGAAGAACGGTTTTTCAAAGAAAAAGTGCCTTTTATCAATTATCTCAAATTCAGATATTCGTATGGGACTGTAGGAAAAGACAATCTGGGGAGTAGCCGGTTTTATTATTTGCCGGACCGCTATGCTTTTACCGGAGGATACTTTTTCGGCACAACGACTTCCATGTCTCCGGGGGCAAGAGAATCCAGTCTGGGAAATCCGGATGTCGGATGGGAAGTGGCAAAAAAGCAAAATTATGCCGTCGAACTGTCTGTTCTGGACCAGAAGTTAAGTCTCTCTTTTGATTACTTCACAGAACACCGGACAGATATACTGATCACCAGAAGATCGGTTCCGGCGGTTATGGCGGCTACATTACCTCCCCAGAATCTTGGAAAAGTCAACAACAAAGGCTTTGAAGCAGAACTCAAGTGGGGGCAGACGGTTAATAATTTCAGATATAGCATTGGAGGGAATTTTGCCTATACAAAGAACAAAATTATATTTAACGACGAGCCGTTAGGAAACTACGAATACCAGTGGGAAACAGGAAAGCCTGTCGGTCAGCATTTCGGGTATGATTTTGCCGGTTTTTTCAGAGATCAGAATGATATTGACAATTCTCCTCTTTATTATGAGGGCACCAAGCCCGGAGATGTGAAATACAGGGATGTCAATAATGACGGAATTATTAATTCTGCGGACATTACGGCCATAAGCTATCCCAAATATCCGGAAATAACGTATGGAATTAATGGTGGACTTTATTATAAGAATTTTGATTTAATGTTCCTGTTCCAGGGCGCTGCCAGGGTCTCCATTGAATTGACGGACGAATTTATAATACCCTATATCAATGACGGTCCCGTTATGGAATATATATGGAATGAACGGTGGACGCCGGAAACAGCCGATAAGGCCACTTATCCGAGATTAATATCGTTCCCGACAAGAGACCATAATAACTACATGCCGTCATCCCTGTGGGTAAAAGATGCTTCGTACATCAGGCTTAAAAATATTGATTTGGGATACACGTTCAGGGATAAGGCATTATTGAATAAATTAGGCATAACAAACTTGAGGGTAGGTCTGAATGGCATCAACCTTCTTACATTTACGCCCCTGACCGTTTGCGATCCGGAAGCCAGATCGGGAAGGACTCAGGCATATCCTACGATGAAGGTATATAATTTAAATGTTAACATTGAATTTTGAACTTAAATTGATGAAAAGATGAAAAAAACAATAACTTTCGCAAGTCTGTTCTTGCTGATTATTTGCTGTGCATTTTATACCGGCTGTTCCGATTTCCTGGAAAAACCACCCAGTGTTGATATTACGGTCGATTCGGTATATAACAATATCACAAATGCAGAAAAAGCGCTGGCCGATGCATACAGAGGCTTGCCGTATCCAATACCCGAAAGCTGGGACAACAGAAATTCCGTATATGCCGCCCTTCTGGACGAATTAACGGATATCGCTACGGAAAGAGGATCAAGTTGGGGCGGGGCATTGAACTGGTACAAAGGAAATATGTCCATATCCAATTACGTTACGCCGGCCGGCGATGATGCGCAAAGAGCAAAAGAACAGTGGTTCCCCGATTATTATGTAAATATTCGCAAGGCTTTACTGGTCGTGAGAAATATTGATCGCGTTCCCGACGCAAGCGATGCCTACATTAAACAAATTCAAGCGGAAGCCCGGTTGATAGCCGCCGTCAATTATTACCAGATGTTTATAAACTATGGCGCCGTTCCGTTTGTAGGCCGTGCGCTTGAAGTAAATGAAGAAATAATCGCTCCGAGACCGTCGTTAGCTGTTTACATGGATTCCTTAGTGGCGATGTTAAATCAATGCGTAGATGACCTTCCGTCTGCCATTCCGCCTCTTGAACAGGCAGGCAGGTTAACGAAAGCAGCCGCATTGGGGATGATTGCAAGAACATACTGGTTTGCAGCCGGCCCTCTGTTTAATTCTTCGGCGCCGGCATATCCTTATCCGGCAAGCGATCCGAAAAAAGAAGAACACGAATCAATGATCTGCTTTATGAAAGAGGATCCCAATCTCTGGGTGAAAGCCGCCGAAGCATGTAAAGCGGCAATTGATGAAGCCGAAAGAGGAGGGTTCGGGCTTTTATCAACGGGCGATTATGGAGATCAGTTTAATAATGATTACTACAATCTTTTCAACGGTTACGAAAGAGGCAGGCCGGAACTTATCATAGGAACCCATGCTTCTTATAATAACCAGTACTATATCCCTTCGGGTGAGGTGTTCTCTTTATTCTTCAGGCCAAGTCAGTGGAAAATGGGGGTTATTACGCATAATCTGGTCGAAATGTACGACATGAGATCAACGGGATTACCGCAAAATGACCCCAATTCGGGTTATAATCCACGGAAACCGTATGAAGGACTGGATACTCGTTTTTATGAAACAACGGTATGGCACGGTTCGGACTATAGCGGATACAGATACGTGTTTGACGTAGAATCGGATTTCTGGAAAAACAACAGCGGACAATCCACCGGATACCTGATGAAGAAATTTCATCCCAGAAATGCCGGTGAACAAAGCATTTTCCAGTGGCCTTATTTACGCTTAGCCGACCTTTACCTGATGTATGCCGAATGTTTGAACGAAGCATACGGGCCGACCCGTCCGGAAATATATGAATACATTGGGAAAGTGCGTGCACGCGCCGGTATGCCTAACATCCGGCCAACAACGGATAAGGTAGAATTACGCGAAAGGATACTGAAAGAAAGAACGGTGGAACTGTCACTGGAAAGCAGCCGTTATTTTGATTTACGGAGATGGAAACGGGACGATTTGTATAAAACAACGATATGGGCTGTAAAAATTCAAGACAATCAGGATGGCACCCTTGACCTTGAAAAGTTTGATTATCCGTTGGCTGTTCTCGGTCAAAAAAGAGCATGGAACCCATACTGGTATTTTTTTCCATTCCCCAGAGCCGAGGTAATGAAAGGCTACGGACTGGTTCAGAATCCCGGATGGGATGATGATAATCTCGAAGGGAGAACAAATTAGATTCATTAATTATATAAAATTTCAATTATGAGTAGTTTAAGATCTATTTACATACTATGTATTACACTTGTCTGTACGGGTATTTTTGTAGTTCAGGCTCAAGAAATACCTCTCTTATACGATCAGGAAAAGACAGAACAGAATAATATATATTCCATAAGTCATTTAGGTGCTGACGACTTGTCCAAAACAATTTCTTTTTCTCTGTTTGATGCTGTAAAAGGACGATTGAGCGGATATAATGATTTTGTAATGCGGGGTTATTCGTCGGTTAACCAGGGGCCTGTCCTGTTCCTGCTGGATGGATTTGAAATAAGTTCGGATTTTATTAATAATATTGATATCGAAGAGATCGAATCTGTTACACTTATGAAAGATGCTGCATCCACAGCACTGTTCGGACAAAAATCGGCCAATGGAATCCTGTCGATTAGAACCAAAAGAGGGTTTATCGGGAAACCCGATATCAAGGTAGAAGGCTCCTATGGGTTTAACATGATTACGGAGAAACCCGTTTTTTTTAATTCTTATGAATATACGGGATTTTATAATGAAGCGCTCCAAAATGACGGCCTTCCTGTACTTTATTCCGAAAATGAAAGGAATAGATATAAAGAAGGGAATCCGGAGTATTACCCGAATACCGACTGGTATAATGAAGCATTAAAAAACACCGCTCCCCTGGGGAAAGTCGGCTTGACTGTCCAGGGAGGAAGCGCTGTGATAAAATATTTCGTTTATGCCAATTACTTCTCTAAAAAAGGGCTCTTTAAGGACACAGGAATAAGTCATGACTATTCTTCACAGGAAAAACATGACCGTTTCAATTTCCGTTCTAATTTTGATATCCGGCTATTTGAGAAAACAACTATAAAAGCGGATGTGGGAGGGCATATTTATGAACTGAACAGGCCGCGGTATTCCAATTATGATATATACAATGCATTACAAACGATGCCTCCGATCATTCAGGGAGTATATGACGACGGAATACACGGTGGAAATGCCGCTTACAGAAATAACCCGCTCGCGTTGATCTCCAATACCGGTTACACAAAACAACACATGAGGTCATTCAATTTTTCTTTCAAACTAACCCAGGATTTGGATGCCATATTAAACGGTTTGCGATTTCACGGGATTGTCAACATCCTGAATATGGGGCTATATGGAGACACATGGGGCAAAGATTTTATGACCGAAAACAGAACGGAAAGGGGAACAACCCGCTACGGATTTGAGAGCGAACTGTGGTATGGCACAAGCTTTTCTCAATTAAGAAGCCTGGGAGTCGACATCTACTTTGATTATACTAAGAGTTGGGATGATTCTAACCTTACAGGATTGATCGGGTTCAGGCAATCCTCGGAAACAGCGAGCGGAAGAGACCAGAATGTAGCCAATGTGGGTACGTATGGACAAGTCTCCTATACAAAGCAAAATAAATATTTTGCCGATCTCGTGCTGGGTTATAACGGTTCTCAAAACTTTGCTCCGGATAAAAGGTTTGGCTTTTTCCCCGCTCTTGCGGCAGGATGGCTGATTTCGGAAGAAGATTATTTTAAAAGCGACTTTGTAAAGCGGCTTAAATTAAGAGCTTCCATCGGATTAACAGGTTCTGATTATGTCCCGTATGATTACAGGTTTATGTATTTCCAGTCATATAAATGGGATGGC
>JAISES010000394.1 GCA_031263965.1 Prevotella sp.
ACTCAAATATACCTCTTTTTCCCAAAACAAGGAAATATTTACAGGCCTATTTTTATGAAAATCAGTTGGTTGATATTATTCAGCGAACCCGAATTAGTTATAATGGGTCTTAGAAACTGTTTAAACTACTTTTGCTACCCATTGACATTATATCATAAAATGCAAGCGGTTCTGCAAGTTTACTTCGGCAATGCCGCCATCTATATCCAAGTATAAGATATTCATATTCGGATAAATCTCCTTAATCCGTTTTTCTACCCCTTTGGCTACAATATGGTTGGCAATGCACCCGAACGGCTGTAAACAAACCACTTTATTAACCCCTTTGCGGGCATAGTGAGCAATCTCTCCCGGTATAAGCCAGCCTTCCCCGAATTGGTTGGACAGGCTCAGCACTTCCGATGCAGCCTCAGCTTTAGCATATATGGACTCAGACGGTTCATAGAATTTAAACTTGCCAAGTATCTTTTCGGCCTTCTTCACCTTACCGTTTATATACCACCAAATGAGGGGTTTCAGCGTTTTAGAAAATATGGTTTCCTCATCCAGACTGTTTTCTGCATTTACCTTGCTGTTTACAAAAAACTGTATCAGAAAATCGAGTAACGGAGGCGTGGAAACTTCGACATTCTTCGAACGCAACCATTCCGAGATATTAGCTTGCGCATAGTTATTATACTTCACAAATATTTCTCCGATGAGTCCTACTTTAGAGAATACCTTATTGTAGATCGGCACATTATTAAAATCTTCAACTGCCTCTTTCAACAGACGATATAACGTTTTCGGATTATTCGCCCGCACAGCGTCTATGGCTCTTTCTATATAAAAATCAAATACATTTCGAGATGCTCCGTCTTTCTTTTCACGTACAGATATCGCGCTATGCATCTGCTGTAAACCATCGCCATAAAGAACTAAAGGCACAGCGATCTTAGCTATTTTCTTCCATTCCAATGAAAATTCGCTTTCTTCGTTTTGGTAGGTATCTCCAGAAGTTAATGCTATTATGGGTATATCATTGAATCCGGCATTCTGCAATCCGGTCTTGATTTGTGCTATATAGTTGGTTGCCCGGCACTGACCTCCTGTCTGAGTAATTGCCAGCACAACGTCTCTGGCATCGTAATTTCCTGATTGCAAAACATTTATAATATCGCCAAGAATAAGCGTAGAAGGGTAACAGACCTCGTTATTCCCATACATCAATCCCAAATCGGCTGATACTTTATTCGACTTGGGTAGATTTTCGACCTTCAAACCGAGCAATTCGCCCAATGCAGGAGCAAACGGCGAAATAAAGTCACAGAGCCAAGGGATAAGAATTGTCTTATGCTCATCTTTCGCTTTTTTATATGGAACCGAATAACCGGTGTACTGCTCGGCAATATTCACTTCAGAAGTCTTAATTGCCTTTAATGACTCCACTAACGAACGCAGGCGAAGGCGGATTGAACCGGGGCTGGCAATCTCATCGATACGAAGAACGGTTATATTTTTGCCCGCAGCTTTTAATATATCGCGTGTTTCGTCCATAAAGAACGAATCAGGACCGCAGCCAAACGAGTTAAGCTGTATCAACTGTACATTCCGGGGAAGTTTTGCCACCTCCATCGCAGCCTGTACCACCCTATTCGGATACGACCATTGCGAAATGATATTCAGCTTGCCAAAACCATGACTTTCAGGTTTTCGGAAAACATCATCGGTAAGAACTATTACTCCAAGATCGGATAATATTTGCCCTACCTTTTGGTGAATCAACGGGTCTGTATGATAAGGACGTCCGGCTACTATAAATATCAATTCTCCGCTTTCAATGGCTTTGTCCAAAAGTTCTTTCTGATAGCCGTACAATTCTTTTTTCAACCCGTTTTTTACATCCAATGCCTTCCGGAAAGCTTTTTCAAAGACCGATTTGGAAACACCTAAACCGGATAAATAATTGAAACATCCTTTTGCTAAAGCCTTATCGCTGCCGAAAGTGATAACAGGCTCATCAAACGGGACACCGTGCCTGTTTTGCGGATCTATCGAACTCTTTATGACATCGGGATAACCGCTTACCACAGGACAGTTGAATGAATTGGATGACTGCCCGAATTCTTTTTCTTCTTTCGGTACAATCGGATAGAATATGCGGTCTGCCTTCTGCTCTATCAGTGTCAGGATATGCCCATGCACCAATTTGGCCGGAAAACAGATATTGTCCGACATCACCCCTCCCACTCCTTTTTGGTAAAGAGGAAAAGTGGATTCAGGCGAAAGACGCACATTGAATCCGCACTCCGACAATAATGTATGCCAGAACGGATAATTGTCGAACATATTCAGCACACGCGGAATACCTATCGTTTTTCCACGTTCTATATTTTCCGCGTTTACAGGACGGTTGAATAGTATTTCATTCTTCCTGTCGAATGCATTATACCCTTTTTTCCTATCGGTTTTTGTGAAAAATACTTTTTCGCATTTGTTGCCTGCATAGCTAATATTCCCGTTACTAAACCTGAAACGAAGTACCGGACACATATTGGTACAGCCTTTGCAGGTCAACTCTTTTGAATCAACCGTACTGATATCAAACAAAGCTTTTTCTCCGGCAAAAGATGTTTCGCCCTGTCTTTTCTGCCACAATCTCCGGCTGTATAGCGCAGCACCTAATGCGCCCATCAATTCGGGGTGATCGGTAGAGCTTACCGTTTTACCCGAAAGCATTTCCAATGCGCGATATACAGCATCGTTCCGGAATGTGCCCCCCTGTACTACGATGTGATCGCCCAATAGATTAAGATTCGATATCTTAAGCACCTTGAACAAACAGTTTTTGACTACAGAATAAGCTAATCCGGCAGCAATATCATCATTGCCTGCATTCTCGCGAAGCGACTGTTTCACCTTTGAATTCATAAATACAGTACAACGTGAACCCAGATCGCCCGGATATTTGGATAAACAGGCGGCGCGCGCAAAATCGGAAAGCTCCATATTCATTGTCGATGCAAAATTCTGCAAAAAAGATCCGCATCCCGCAGAGCAAGCCTCATTCAATTCGATATTGGAAATAGTGCCGTTATTGATAAAAATGGACTTAATATCTTGTCCTCCGATGTCGAGCACAAAGGATACATCCGGGTCTACATATTGTGCACCCGAAAGATGGGCTATCGTTTCCACGATTCCGTAGTCCAGGCCGAAAGCGGATTTCATAAGGTCTTCGCCGTAACCGGTTGCTGCCGATGAAAGAAATTTTACTTTCACCCCTTTTTCCCCGGCCTCTTTATAGAACAGGGACAATCCTTCCATCACCTTTTTCAGAGGATCACCTTCATTGTTTCCGTAAAACTTATAGACGATATTTGCATCGGAATCCATTACAACAACCTTGGATGTTGTAGAACCCGAATCGACCCCAAGAAAACATTCGACCTCTTTGTAGTCACCCAATTCTTTGAACTGCAAGGCTTTTATATTCCGGTTGGCTTGCCATTCGATGTAATCTAACTCATCTTTGAACAGTGGTTCCAAAGCATCCTCATGGTTGGAAGATGCAGATATATTCAGTTTTTCGATCAGGTCTTTCAACACAAAACTTGTTGTACTCTCCTCTTTGTAAAGCGCTGCTCCCCATGCCGGAAAATATTCTCCATTTTCGGGAACAATAAAATCAGCATCAGCCATTTTCAACACATTGCGGAATGCATGGCGCAGAGCCGGAATAAATGTCAACGGGCCACCGATGCAAATAACTTTCGATACGATGTCGCACCCGCGAGCCAAGGTTGTTACCGATTGCAATGCCACAGCATGCAGAATAGATGCGGAAATATCCGGAACAGGAATATTCCGGCTTATCAGATTCTGCACGTCCGTTTTGGCAAAAACACCGCACCGCGACGCGATAGGATAAATTTTATCAAAATCCAATGCTTTTTTTCCCAGCTCTTCCAACGGGATATTCATCAGGCTGGCCATCTGGTCAATAAAAGCGCCTGTTCCCCCTGCACAACTTCCGTTCATGCGGATATCGGGATGTTTGCCTTCGGCGAAGAAAACCATTTTGGCATCCTCGCCTCCCAAATCGATCAGGGTATGTGCTTCGGCATAAGAGTTTTTTACCACCTCGACAGCCGCGACGACCTCCTGCACAAAAGGAATATTCACACGTTCGCCTATCCCCATGCCAGCCGAACCTGATATGTGTATATCGAATACAACACCGGCATACAGTTTGTCAATCTCCTGTAATTCCTGCACCAGAGTCGGTTGTATATTGGCCTGATGCCTTTTATAAGTCTTGTATATTATCCGAGAACCGGAATCTATGATAACGATTTTGACAGTGGTAGACCCCACGTCTATTCCCATTTTATATCGTAGTTTGTTATTCATCGATAGTTTAATTAGCTCTGTTATCGCAAGGTTTCAGTGCATTTATCGTAAACAGGATCACATATTTCTCATGATCGGCTATCAGTTGAGTATACGTACTGTACGGAATTTCCATGAGCGTCATTGCCAGATTGCCAAATATGAACGGGAACATGCACATCGATAATATATTCAACAAAAAATCGGCAGCCGGAGTTTCTCTTATCGTTCCTTTTTTCACTTCTTCTTTTATCCGTTCTTCCACTTTGCTGAATGATCCGTATGGATTCCGGTTCTTTATCCTATGTGTAAGGCCTTCCGGGTTTAAACTTACTTCGTTCAGTATAAATGCTGCGATTTGCGGATATTCGAAAAGTATCTCGTAATAGGTATGTATCCACATCTCTATCAGTTCGAAGAAAGGAAGGTCGGAAGTTATAGTCGCAAATATCCTTTGTGCCAGAACATCTATAGCTTCTTCGAATATGAGCTCAAATAAATTATATTTCGTGTGGAAATAATAATTTACCATTGCTACATTCGTTTCCGATGCTTTAGCTATATCCCTTACACTGGTGCCTTTATATCCGTTTTTTATGAAAAGGACTTGTGCTTCTTTTAGTATTTTCGCTCTTACAGCCGAGGAATCTTCATTGTTAAACATATGTTCTAAACGATTGTTTAATTGCAAAAATAACAAATTCTATTTATTTAAACAAGTGTAGAGAACTTCATTCTTCATTTCTCACTACTTACTTATAGATAAACCATTCTTCATTCCTCATTGGCATATTGGCATATTTTCAAATTTGCTGATTGTTTTTCATTTCCCCGACTTGCCTGTCTCTGCGACGGCATTACCAAGGTATCCGCCCCACACCCTATGGGTGTACGGACTCGATTGTTCAACTCCTCCCGCTTGTAATGCAGGAGGAGAATTGAAAACCGACACAGTCAAATAGACGGACACGCTTTCAATGGAAGCTTTTATTCTTCA
>JAISES010000007.1 GCA_031263965.1 Prevotella sp.
TTGTATCTATAGGAGGAATTGTATTTCTGGCTCTATATTATCTCTCCCATCCTCCATTTATAGGAGCTGATTATATGATGCCAACCGAAGGTTCTTATTTATGGATAGATAAAAACATAATAGAAATAGTAGCCTTAATGGTGCTAATATATTTCCCTACATCCCGCGTTATCGGTATCGACCGGTATATTTCTAAAGTATTCAATCGCAAATCAGCATAATATCATGGCATCCGAAAATAAAAGTATACCGGAAGAGAAAAACGAAAAAGAAAAGCAAAAAAGCGTCCTCCCCGAATCGGAAGGCCGCCGTAATGCGATAAAGGCCTTGGCTACAGTGCCTATACTGGGAGCAATGGCATATGGAGTATATAAAAAACAGAAACACGACAATACCCTCAGGAATGTAAGCGATGTGTTTAATGTAAGCAAAGACGACTTTAGCATCGCCGGCCTGCAACCCAACGGTAAACAGATCCGCTTAGGGATTATCGGTTGCGGCATAAGGGGAAAGCAATTGTTGAGAGCAATCGGATTCACAGCTCCGGAATCAATTCAAAAGCTGATTGACGGAGCAAAAGAAGACTCAAAAGATACCCGCTATAAAGACTATCTGGAGCAAGAGGACCTGAATATAGCGCTAACAGGTGTTTGCGATATATTTGACACCTTCGCTGACGAAGGAATTGCAGCGGGAGCTAATATCCATAGGGAAGGAACAGGCGGAAAATCAGGGCCGGCGCCAAAACGTTACCGTACCTATCAGGAAATGCTGGCTGCCGATGACATTGACGCAGTAATAATAGCAACTCCGGATCATTGGCACAGCACCATGGCTATGGACGCCGCTAAAGCAGGAAAGCATGTGTATGTGGAAAAACCATTATCGTGGACTGTACCCGAAACATATATGGTCAGGGAAGTTGTCAAACAAACCGGAATAGTGTTTCAATTAGGACATCAGGGAAGGCAGGTTGCCAGCTATCTGAAAGCAAAGGAAATAATAGATAAGGGTTTGCTGGGCAGCATCTCCCTTATTGAGGTTTGTACCAACAGGAACTCTCCTAATGGCGCATGGGTATACGATATAGACCCTGCTGCCAATCCGCGGACTATCGACTGGAAACAATTTGAGGGCAACGATGAGAGGGTAAAGGAATACATGGATTACATGGCTAGGTACAATCTGCTGAAATATGTCGGTCCCGACGAAAGAAACAAATTCAGCCTCGAGCGATTCTTCCGTTGGCGTTGCTGGTGGGATTACAGCACCGGATTAAGCGGCGATCTATTGACACACGAATACGATGCCGTTAACCAGATACTTGGCGTGGGCATACCGCATTCAGCCACTTCTTCGGGAGGCGTGTACTTCTTTAAAGACGGCAGAACAGTACCAGATGTACTGCAAACAACATTTGAGTTTTCAGACAAAAACTTTACCATGCTATATAGCGCAACCCTGGCCAACAGCATGAACAGGCCTAAGATGATCATGGGACACGATGCCGCTATGGAAGTGGGTGATACCCTGACAATAAAAGTCGACAAAGATTCAACCAGATATAAGGAAAAAATAGAGAAAGGAATTATTAAACCCGATGTGCCTTTCTATACTTATGTTCCCGGCAGAAGCAAGGTAGATGCTATTACATCGCCTACCGAATTATATTTTGCCCAACGGGGATTATTATATTCTTACCTGGGAGGAAAACGTTACGACACAACATTCCTGCACATGCGCGAATGGCTGGAATGCATACGCGACAGAAACAAGAAACCATCCTGCGATATAGATGCCGCTTTCGAAGAGGCCATCACTGCGCACATGGGAACACGCGCTTATCTGGAAGGGCGCACCATGTATTGGGACAAGGACAAGGAGGAAATCATAAGAGGAGAGATAAAATAATATAACAACTTTTGAATCTAATTAATATTAAACCTAAAAAACAACGAATTATGGCATCAGACATCTCGAGGAGAAAGTTTCTCCAGACAGGAGCCAAAGCCGCTATAGGATTAACAATTATCCCTAGTACGGTTTTAGGTAAAAATTTCGGACATGTAGCTCCGAGCGATAAATTGAATATTTTGGGTGTGGGCGTTGGAGGACGCGGAGCCGGAGTATTGAAAGGCTTAGCCAGTCAGAATATTATCGGATTATGCGATGTAGACTGGAAATACAGCGCTCATGTGTTTAAAGACTATCCAAAAGCTAAAACTTTCTACGATTACAGGAAAATGTATGATGAGCTTGGCAAAAAAGCCGACGCCGTCATAGTGGCCACAGCCGACCATACACACGCTATCGTGGCTTCGGAAGCCATGACTATGGGAAAACACGTGTATGTGGAAAAACCATTGACTCATACCGTATATGAATCCAGGTTACTTACAAAACTGGCTGAAAAACATAAGGTTGCCACCCAAATGGGTAACCAGGGCGCTTCGGGTGCAGGAGTACGCAAAGTGTGCGAATGGATATGGAACGGCGAAATAGGAGAAGTTACAAAAGTGGAAGCTTTTACCGACCGCCCTATCTGGCCTCAGGGATTACCTCGCCCTGTAGCAGCGGATACCGTACCCGGCACATTGAAATGGGATCTCTTTATAGGACCTGCAAAGTTCAGGGAATACAATGCGATTTACACACCTTGGAACTGGCGCGGCTGGTGGGATTTCGGAACCGGAGCCCTTGGCGATATGGCTTGCCATATCCTTCATCCTGTATTCAAAGGCTTGAAATTAGGTTATCCTGCAAAAGTACAGGGAAGTTCCACATTGCTGCTTACCGATTGTGCCCCAAATGCACAAACTGTAAAATTTACTTTCCCTGCACGCGACAATATGCCGAAAGTTGCCCTTCCGGAAGTTGAAGTAACTTGGTATGACGGTGGTTTGAAGCCTATGCGCCCTGAAGGATTTCCGGCAGGAAGGGACATGAATGATAGCGGAGGCGGAGTTATTTTCCACGGAACAAAAGACACATTATTCTGCGGTAGTTACGGAAAAGATCCTTGGTTGCTGTCGGGCCGCACTCCTGATGCGCCAAAAGTATTGAGAGAAGTTCCGAACGAAGACCATCAAATGGACTGGGTACGTGCTTGTAAAGAAGATGCATCGAGCCGTATAGAAACAGCATCGCCATTCAGCGAAGCAGGGCCGTTCAACGAAATGGTAGTAATGGGCGTACTCGGAATAAGACTGCAAGGATTGAATCAGGAATTGCACTGGGACGGGGCAAATATGAAGTTTACCAATATTTCACCGGCTGCTACCATACGCACAGTCATTGAAGATGGATTTAAGATCACCGACGGACATCCTACGTTTGACAAAAAAATGACAGATCCCGTCAATGCATTGGAGTTCGCTCAGGAATTAATCAAACATACATACCGCGATGGTTGGAAATTACCGGCCATGCCTTAGAAATTGTTTGAATATTCATATAAAATTTAAACAGCTTCTTAATTAACATATAAATATAATTTAAAATCAAACAATATGAAAAAAGCAATTTATAGTTTGAGTTGCCTTATCGCTGCCGGAGCCTTAACTGCTTGCGGAGGAGCAAAAAGCGCTGATGACAAGAAAAATAATTCCGACTCAATAAAAAGTGAAAATGCTATGCCTGAGTATAAAGAACTGGACAAGCCGCAAGTAGATATTTCCAAGTATACAGCAGATAAAAACGGTTATATAGCTTTATTCGATGGGAAATCGACAGTAGGATGGCGTGGTTATGGAAAAGATAACCTGCCCGGTAAATGGAGCGTCGACAAAGGAACTCTAAAATTCACCGGAGCCGGTGGCGGCGAGGCACAGGAGAAAGATGGAGGTGATATTATCTTCGCTCATAAGTTCAAAAACTTTATTTTAGAACTGGAATGGAAAGTTGCCAAAGGAACTAATTCCGGTATTTTCTATCTGGCCCGGGAAATAGAATCGACAGATAAGGACGGTAAAGCAAAAATGGAACCTATCTATATTTCTTCTCCCGAATATCAGGTGTTGGATAATGCAAACCACGTAGATGCAATGGCCGGAAAGGATGGCAACAGACAAGCAGGATCGTTATATGATATGATACCGGCCAAGCCTCAGAACGCACGTCCATATGGAGAGTGGAACAAAACAGAGATCGTAGTTTCGAAAGGAACTGTATTTCATAAACAAAATGGAGAAACTGTTGTAGAATATCACCTGTGGACTCCCGAATGGACTAAAATGCTTCAGGAAAGCAAATTCAAGGAAGGATCGAACGATTTTCCTCTGGCATTCGGTTTGTTGGACAAATGTGGTGGGCCTGACCGTGAAGGTTATATCGGATTGCAGGATCATGGAGATGATGTTTGGTTCCGTAATATCAAAATAAAGGTATTAGATTAATATTTGACACATATAAACACAAATCCATGAAGAAAGTTTCGATGGATTTGTGTTTAATAATTTTTATATCATGAAAACATCAGTATTATTAACCATCGCCTTTCTAATGCTTGCACCCTGTTCCTCAAAAGCTGAAACGGCTCAGCAATCAGCTCCGCCGAAAAAAAATATTGCCCTGCAATTATATTCATTAAGGGATGATATAAAAAAAGATTACGCAGGAACAATAAAGATAGCCGGAGAAATGGGTTTCACTGCTGTGGAAGCGGCAGGATATGGAGACGGAAAGTTTTACGGACGAACACCGGAAGAATTCAAAGCCGATATAGAAGCTGCCGGAATGAAAGTCCTTTCATCTCATACAACAAAGCCTCTCTCCGAAAAGGAACTGGTCTCAAAAGATTTTTCCGAGTCGTTAAAGTGGTGGGACGAAGCTATCAAAGCCCACAAGACTGCCGGAATGGAGTACATCGTTGCTCCATGGATGGATGTCCCGAAAACACTTAAAGACCTGCAAACATATTGCGAGTATTATAACGAAATAGGTAAAAGGTGTAAGGAAAACGGAATGTCATTCGGATATCATAATCATTCCCACGAATTCCAAAAGGTGGAAGATAAAATGATGTACGATTATATGCTGGAAAACACCAACCCTGAATACGTGTTCTTCCAGATGGATGTATATTTGGCCGTACGCGGGCTGCAAAGCCCTGTTGATTACTTCAACAAATACAAGGGACGTTTTGTTATGCTCCATATTAAGGACAATAAAGAACTTGGACAAAGCGGCATGGTCGGCTTCGATGCTATCTTCAAAAACACAGATGCAGCAGGAGTTAAGCATCTGATCGTAGAGGTTGAAAAATACAATTTCACACCCGCAGAAAGCGTAAAACAAAGCCTCGATTACTTGCTTAATTGCCCTCTTGTAAAAGAGAGTTATGATAAGTAAATAATTAAAGCAAGAGGGTGTGTCAAAAGATTTTCTATACGTCATTGCGAGGGTGATAGCCCGAAGCAATCCATAATAATCAATACTCTGGATTGCTTCACTTCGTTCGCAATGACGGGAGTTCTATCTTTTGACATACCGTTTTGTCGCTTTTAGAAAACCAGAGGATGGAAACAACAATGACTGACGGCGGGGTCTTTTATAGTACCATCCGTGGATTTGCCGAAGGTACCGGCTACAGGATTGTCTATGAAGGTCATTGTAATATTCAAAAAGAGATAGAATCTTTACTCTCCGGATTCGAAAAATCATTATCAGTATACGATCCCACTTCTATTATCTCGCGAATCAACCGGAATGAAGATATCGAAGTGGATAATTATTTCGAAACGGTTTTTAACAGGGCAAAAGAAATAAGCAAACTGACCGGAGGTTTGTTCGATATTTCTGCCGAGCCTTTATTCAGGGCATGGGGATTTAGTTCCGAAGGAAAAAATATTCCGGATAAAGAGAAAATAGAAGAGTTGAAAAAATATATCGGGATGGATAAAATCCGGATAGAGAATAAAAGGCTAATCAAAGACCATCCCAATGCGGTTCTTAATGCAAATGCCATTGCAAAAGGTTACTCTGCCGATATCGCAGCCTCATTCCTTGATACGGATTGTGATAATTATCTGGTAGAAATAGGTGGAGAAATCCGTGTAAAAGGATACAATCCGCAAGGAAAACCATGGTCTATAGGCATTGACCGTCCAATAGAAGGGAATTTTCTTCCGGGAGAAAACGGGCTTCAACTCATCCTGCAAATAACGGACAAAGGAATTGCCACATCCGGTAACAACAGGCAGTTTTATATAGAGAACGGCCGGAAGATAACACATACTATCAACCCCGCAACCGGATATCCTGCAAAACACAATTTAGTATCTGCTACAGTCATTGCCGGCGATGCCCTTACAGCCGATGCTTATGCTACGGCTTTTATGGTAGGAGGTATGGAAAAAGCTGGACAGTGGATTGAAGAAAATCCTGAGCTGGATGCCATCTTTATCTGCGATGAACAGGGAGAATACAAAGTATATTATACTTCCCTGATAGAAGATAAGCTGATTTTCGAATAGTATTTTTTCGAGGGAATGTTGATATCTTTCACAATCATTTCTATAAAAATCTGAGAAAACAACATGAAAAGACTAAGTATATGTTGGAAAATCCGAACATTTTCGATTTTGACCTTGATGAAGCTGATATGAAGAAATAGCTGCTTTAGACTTAAATACCATTCAGTTTCCTCTAAAGCCTGTCATTCCGTGCCTGACACGGAATCTCCAAAAAAAATAATTACTGTTTATCAGTGGATTGCGGGTCAAGCCCGCAATGACAATCAGTGTAAAAAGGGCTTTTGAGACAGCCCCATGACATGGGTTCACCCCTACGACAGCGAATTACGAATAAACAATAGAGTTTGTCTTTAATGGAACATTATATGCTTCATCTTTAATCTCACAGAAGTTTGGTTTGTAAGTTAAACTAAATTTTGAGTATATAATAATCTATTCTATATCAATGCTTAATGTTTATCGCATGGAAGATTAGAAACCTGAATAGAAAAGTCTTTTTGGTGGTAGCTGAATTAATATATGCGAATTTAACAATTATCTTTACAAACGGTAAATAAATTATATAATATTATGATCTTTTACGGAAAACCCCTGGTTTTTGCTTCAGTTTGTTTGCGATTAGAAGTTATTCAAAGATGAACAGGGTATTATTCAACCGGAGCGTATCCAGGGATGCGGCATAGACGTATAGGTGTTGGCGTTGTGTAATATCAGATATATAATAAGTATGTCATCAAAATTGTTTTATATTATTTTGTATCTTTGCATGCATGGGCAGAGTCAATACACCACAACTTTCAGGCAGGGAGCGTTTGGTCTTAGAGCAGGGTTTCAAG
>JAISES010000100.1 GCA_031263965.1 Prevotella sp.
GTAATTATTTCCGGACTTGGCCCGGATTTGGGACTTTACAATCCTTCAGACCTGCAAATTGCCGCTGAAAGGCGTGAAATCAAAATCCTATATAGCCAGGGGTTTCGAATAGCCGAGCAATTATATAATTTTAGGATATTTGTCGGCGATGCCCATATTGATTTACAGGCCGTCTATCACCTTGGCGGTGAGGAAACTCTGGTCTGGCAAGTGAAAGAAGCCGCGATTCCATCAGAATTCTCCAGCCAGAAAGATGATTTGCTGAATTGGATTCAGCCGGCCCTGATGTCCTATTCAGCCCAGGCTGATCCGGTCAAGGCTGAGGGCGTGGAGACCTCTGGTTTGGCTCTTTCCACAGGCCCCGAAGTAGTGCAAGTGCCGTATAGTATCCTTCAGATCGAAGGCAAATTATATCCTTTCTTTAAGCTTGATTTCACGCAATTTTGGGTGAAGCCCGCTACTCGCTGATTCTGGAGGATATTTATGATGACTGACGCCCAAATACTTGCTGGAATGGAAGCGTTCGTTAACCAATGCCGATCTGGGGAAATAAATCGGAATCAGGCCCTGGACGGGTTGCGTCAATTTGTAAGAGACTATGTATCTGTTTCGAATTGGAATCATTGTTATTGAGAATTTTTTCAATAAAATTTATCATGTTATTTCAAGATATTATCTTCAGCAAAATTCATACTTCTGCCGCACTCTTAGATTTACCTGATATTTTACACCTTCAGTTTCATTTACATTGACATTTTATTTAAATTGTGCTAAGGTTAAAAAATATAGAATACTAAATATTTTATCTTGTAGATAGGTTTGAGATTTCAACCGTTTACTTATTACGGCCAAGGGAGAGGCTTTGACGCATCTAAATTGCGCTAGCATTAAGCTCAAAAAAAGGCTGGGCTGACTTTCCAGGGCTACTTTGGATATTAAGTATGGCGCCCCCAGAAATTCCCCCATTAAAGATTTCACCAGTTTACACGTTTTTTTGAGGGGCCATAGTGAAGAGAGCCGCATGAAATCAGGCAATCATAAAAAATTAATAAAAAAAATCGTCATTGCTGTTTTATGTGTTTTCGCTTTTGTAGGCGCAAGTCTGCTGCTTCTGTCCTATATTTATTTCCCTCGCTGGGTAAAATCATGGGTTGACTTCAGGCCGCGCCCTCCTTATCTGCCCATCAGCGTGCCTTTACGGGTGGATCAGGCACCTGACAAGACGACCGTCAATTTTATCGCATCTGAAGATGACTTACGGATAATAGTATTAATTCACTATAACTATTCTGATGATCAACGTGATAAGGCTAAGACGATACTTGCCAATAATCGAAATAGATATATCCGTGATCAAGCTACAGGAGAATTAGAGCGAAATAAGAATCAAGATACTAATATTCCACAAAAATTTCTTATTGAGTTAAGCCGAACCGTTGACGGACGTGAAGAGATTCTGTTCTTAGGTGAAGAAATCAACCCGAGTATCATTGCTCACACTAAAAATCAGGAAGAAGCAGAAATAGTTACAGTTCCATTATTACCTAGGAAGAACGAGATCTATAGACTCACTGTCACCAATATGATCGCCACAGATCAATTAAAAGATATTATTGAACCCAGGCTTTACATTTGCCAGGGATGTCTCGGTAAATAATAGAAGCAAGGAATAAAATGCCATCGGTAAGTATTAACATTTCTAAAGCAGGAACTCAATTGCCAAACGGGAGTACTTCCGTTGCTGGCCATGTTTGGTATACTATAAACGATGGCCAAAGTAAGACTTTAGATTTTGGTTTTGCTGCGAAACATAGCAAGCCCGTTTTCACCAGATCCCGGTGACGCTGGAAAACCTTATTCAAAACTTCACAAGAGATTAACTGTGCCGCCGCTATCTCGCCCCGAAAAACTCAAAACCAAGATTGAAGATGAAACAATGAAAAGAGAAACTATGGGATATATCGATAATATCAAATACAAATATCGAATATTCGAGAAAATTATATTCGATTGGCCTCTTATACAATTTTTGCTTGATCCCCCTACAATTGGCGAATGTGCTAATCCAAAAGAAAAATACATCACTCTTGGAAAATTTTTGGCGATTGAAATTGCAGCCGCTTCTTTAGTATATTTTTTAGTTGTAGCAATTATTATTTGTATAAAAGGCATAGTTAGTGGCCATTTATCGCTTGATTGGGCAATAAAAATACTGAAGTGTTTTAACATTTTTTCGCTCATATTTTCAAGGAGTGAGCTTTACGAAATAGTTCACGACCCTTTTGACTTGTTGGCGTTGCATCTGTTTATTGGCCACTATTATGTCGCATATATCATATATCTGGATTTAAAGGTTAGGTATTGTTTCCTTAAGAATACATTTAAAATAGAAAACCTATCTCCATTTCTCTTGTCGTTTGGATGCGTATTATTTATATATGGTATTTATAGATGTTACCCCTTGTTTAAGTTTGATATTGATCATGGGTTTGACAGATCCGACTGGGATATTGTATATTATGCGCTGGCTTTTGGTGCTTTTAATATATTATCTATTGCGCTTCAATTAATTGCATATCGGAACTTCAATCGTGACTTTTTAAGAAGGGCTGTGGTTATCTCTTTTCTTTTAAATGTATTTGGCCTGGCATTAATAGTTAATTTGGCGATGATTGAATTGTTGTTCCGTTCACATATCTCATAAGATTACTCAAATATAGTCTAATAATGTACTGCTTTCATGCTTTTTAAGGAGGACAACATGCCGATAGGTTCATACAGTGAAGGAATTCTTGTCTATATCAAGGATAATGCTCACTTTATTAAGAAGTATTCGGACATAATAGGTGTACCACCGGAAGCCGTGGCTGGTGTTATTGCGGAAGAGGATGAATATTGGGGATATAAAGATCGGCTTTTTGAATGGGCACATTATATAGTCACAGCGGTTGGGTCCGCGCTTGGGTCCGATGCTGATAAACATGAATTCATAAAGGAATCATATGAGAACACCGATTCCGGATTATGGGACATGCCTCTTGGTAAAGGTAGCGTTAGGGTGAAAACTGCTTTGACTTTGTTGATTGACTATCTCCACGGGGCGAGGAAGCGTGGCGATATAATTGATAATGCAGCATACAATTTATTGGTTCAATATGAAAATGATTATTACCAGTTTGTTTTAGACCTAAAAGATGAGAATAAGCCTGTGGCATTTGTTATGTGCGCAATAATGCTGAAAAAAGCTGAGGAATTCTATAGTAATCAGGAGCTAGGAAATGTATCAGAATCAGATTGGATTTCTCAAGATTATTACAATATGATTCAAGGCAGTCATGGATATGTCCCATTTGCTTGGCAAATGTTGAATCAGGATAGACGAAATGCCATTATGATTACTTATTTTAATATAGGGTGGGCTGGAGCGTCATCCAAAATAGATATTCCGCGTATGTCCTCATTACCCAAGACTGCTTTTCACGGCATCGGGGACGATTCTGTAGTCTATGGATTCCCTCAGTATTTCCCTCAACCAGGTCCAGACGAGAGTGGCGGTGTATTATATTTAGAGTACAAGGAAGAACTTAGAAAGAGATTAGATATCTTTGAAGACACTGAACCCTATTTTACTAACGAATTTTTGGCCATAGCGCGTATTGTTTTTAGAAATGAGGCTAATGCTGAAGATCTCATAAAGTCCCTAAATGCCTTATTAGAACTTCAAGAAAAAGTATTTAGTCTTTCAGGACCAATCGACTTCACAACATTTTTGCAGAAAGCGGAAGCAGAATGGGGATACCATAATGCAAGTATAATCCAAAATATTGATAATGTCATTTTTGAAAATCTCAATCAAGTTTTTACTGACAACAGTAAAAGTGACATGATTTTCGGATTTGAAAATAAACCATGTAAAATCATCGGTGGCAATGGTAATGATTATATTTATAGCGGCAAAGGCGATGATATACTTTATGGAGATGACGAAAACAATGTCTTTGAAGGTCAGGATTATCTCTATGGAGGCGGCGGTGATGACCGCTTATACGGCGGCAGGGGCGACGACTATCTGGATGGCGGCGAGGATAATGACCGCTTAGAAGGCGGCCAAGGAAATGACTCCTATATTGTAGGCCAAGGCTGGGACAGGATTTGGGATTCAGACGACAGCGGCAAGATCTATTATGGCTCTTTTGATGAAAAGAATCGGTTGACCGGCGGCAAGATTACGTTAGTGAACGGAGGACGCCACCGTGGACGAGAAACTGGGCCTGATCTACCGCACCCGCCTGGTGCTGGCCAAGAGCAGCATCATGGTCAGCGGCCGGGAAGTGCCGCTTTTGCCGGGCATGGCCGTCAGTGC
>JAISES010000101.1 GCA_031263965.1 Prevotella sp.
GCATCGATAGTATATTTTACCGTTGCGGCATTGATAACTATTTCCGGATCGAAATCCTTTATTTCTTCGGGATTGCTCATCCTTACCACATTGTATACAAATCTGAGCCGCTTTGGTTCAACGTCAAACACTGCAACATCATGGTCGAAGCTCAATACATCTGTAAAAAAAGAGCCCATTTTTCCGGCTCCGAGGATCAAAATTTTCATCGCTTTGTTTTTAGTTCGTGCAAAGATAAACCATGTCGGGTAAATAAAAAGCTGATCAGCGCCTTTTTCCTTTTTATTTATTTAATTTTGCACGTTAAACAGATATCTTACCTGACTTTTCGATTGACAAGAAAGTCATAAAAAATAAACAGATTAATTGTGATTTCAGTAGAAGGACTAACGGTCGAATTTGGAGGTTTTACTCTTTTTGACGACATATCATTTGTTTTAAATAAAAAAGAAAGAATTGCCCTCGTTGGAAAAAACGGAGCGGGCAAGTCTACCATGCTTAAAATATTTGCGGGATTGCAGCAGCCTACACGCGGCAATGTATCTTTGCCCAAAGATGTCAGCATAGGCTATCTCCCCCAGCATATGACGCTCAATGAAGGGAATACCGTATTTGAGGAAGCCTCGCTGGCTTTCTGGCACATTCACAAAATGGAGCTTGAGTTGGAAGAGGTAAATAAACAGTTGGCCGAACGTACCGATTACGAATCGGAAGCATACCATAACCTGATAGAACGTTCCACCTATTTGTACGAACAATTTACGATGTCGGGAGGAAACAATTTTCAGGCGGAAATCGAGAAAACCCTGACCGGTCTCGGTTTTAAACGTTCCGACTTTGAACGTCCTACCCGCGAATTCAGTGGAGGTTGGCGTATGCGCATCGAGCTGGCTAAGCTCCTGCTTCAGCGCCCGGATGTGCTGTTGCTCGACGAGCCTACCAATCACCTCGATATAGAATCGATCCAATGGCTGGAAACATTTCTTGCCACCCGTGCCAATGCCGTTATGCTGGTATCGCACGACCGGGCATTCTTAGATGCCGTTACACAACGTACTATTGAAATATCACTAGGACGGATTTACGATTATAAAGTGCCGTATTCCAAATACGTAGAACTTCGCAAAGAGCACCGCGAACACCAAATGCGCGCCTTTGAAAATCAGCAGAAGCAGATACAGAAAACCGAAGAGTTTATAGAGCGTTTCCGGTACAAGGCAACAAAATCGGTACAGGTACAATCCCGCATCAGGCAGCTCGACAAGTTGGAGCGGCTGGAAGTAGACGATGAAGACAATTCCGCCTTAAATCTGAAATTCCCGCCTGCGCCGCGTTCGGGCTCTTATCCGGTAATAGCCGACAATGTAGAGAAAAGTTACGGCGATCATCTCATTTTCAGGAATGTTACATTAACCATCCATCGCGGCGACAAAGTAGCTTTCGTAGGTAAAAACGGCGAAGGAAAATCAACGCTGGTGAAATGTATCATGAATGAAATAGATTTCAAAGGGAAATTAGAATTGGGACACAATGTAAAGATAGGATACTTTGCTCAAAATCAGGCGCAGTTACTGGACGAAAGTCGTACCGTTTTTGAGACTATCGACTATGTAGCTACCGGAGACATCCGCACAAAGATACGCGACATTCTGGGTGCTTTCATGTTTGGCGGAGAGGCCTCTGACAAGAAAGTTAAGGTGTTATCGGGAGGAGAGCGGAGCCGCCTGGCAATGATACGCCTGTTGCTGGAACCTGTCAATCTGCTTATTCTCGACGAGCCTACCAATCACCTCGACATGCGCTCGAAAGACGTATTGAAAGAAGCTTTAAGAGAATTTGACGGCACAGTGATAGTTGTTTCGCACGACCGCGATTTCCTGAGCGGACTGGTAGATAAGGTATACGAGTTTGGCAATCAGCAGGTAAAAGAACATCTTGGAGGAATTTATGAGTTTTTGGAACGAAAAAAAATGGATAGCCTCAAAGAGCTTGAAGTATCTGTCGCAAAAAAGCAGGAAAGCGAGATACAGGACGAGTCTGCCAACAAACTTTCGTATGAAGAACGTAAGGAGTTGAGCCGTCAGATAAAGAAACTGGAAAAACAGATATCCGAAGCGGAAAAAGCGATAGAGAATAAAGAAGCCGAAATAAGCGAAATAGAAAATCGGATGGCTACCCCCGAAGGAGCTGCCGGCACGATCCTCTTTGAACGGCACAGACAACTGAATAAAGAACTGCAATCCGATATGGCCAAATGGGAGAAACTCACAACGGAACTGGAAAACATTTCAACCGACTAAATCTGAATGCTATGAGAACTAAACTATTAATGTTGTTGTTATTACTATCGGCTTATGTCATGGGGCAGGAAATTCACGAAAACATTCTGGAAAACCGGACTTATGTAGAACGTTCCGCCTGTTTTAAACAAAATCCGCTAAGAGAGGGGCAAATCGTATTTTTAGGGAATAGCCTGATTCAGGGCGGAAAATGGAATGAATATTTTCCCGTACAAAATCCTGCAAACAGAGGTGTTTCGGGAGACAACACCTTGGGTATGTTGGGACGGCTGCATGAAATTATAAAAGCAAAACCCTCCAAACTATTTATTCTGGCAGGGATCAACGACATTTCGCTCGGCAGACCGAACGACAAGATTATGAACGGTATCAAATCGATTATCTATCAGGTAAAAGAAGGTTCTCCCGGTACGGCTGTTTATGTGCAAAGCCTGTTGCCTGTAAACAAAGATGTGTGTAAGTATAAACGGATGATGAATAAAGAAAAACAGATAGAAAAGCTAAACAAGGAGATTATGAAATTCTGTAAGTCCGAAAACATAACATTTATAGATCTATATCCTCATTTTTTGAGCGAAAAAAGAAAAATGGATGCAAAATATACATCCGATGGATTGCATCTGAACGAAGCCGGTTATGCCGTATGGACAAATCAGATAAGAAAATACGCAGAATATTAATCTAAATATGTATGAAGAAAGTATGTTATTATTTACCAATTGCCGCACTTACCCTGATGGTAGGTTGTAAACAAAAAACACAGGACATGAAAGAAACTGCGACATTCAATATCTCTAACCTGGATACGACATTTGTTTCCGGTGACGATTTTTACATGTATGCTACCGGAGGGTGGGCTAAAGCCAATCCTATAAAAGACGAATATTCCCGTTACGGGTCATTCGATCAACTAGCTGAAAGAAACAAAGAGCAAGTGAAAGGACTGATTGAAGAACTGGGAAAAACCGCTCACAAGGACGGCTCTATCGAACAAAAGATAGGCGACCTGTATGCAATAGCGATGGATAGCACAAAGCTGAATGCCGACGGAGTAAAACCGATACAATCTCAACTGGAGGCTATTAACAAAGCTGCTACTATTGCCGATATAGTGAGGCTTTCGGGCGAGATAAGGAAATATGGCGAATCGCCTTTCTTTTCGCTATACGTAAGTGCTGATGATAAAAACAGCTCAATGAATCTGGTTCAGATTCATCAGGGAGGTTTAGGTTTGGGCGAACGCGATTATTATCTGGCAACTGACTCTACATCCGCAGCGCTACGTAAAGGTTACCATGAATTGATCGCTAAACAGTTTGTAAATGCGGGATACGCCGATGCCGACGCATTGAAAGCGGCCGATGCTGTTCTTAAAATAGAAACAGAACTGGCCAAAGCTCACTTTAAAAAGGAAGATACAAGGAAACCGGAATTGAACTACCACAAAATGAAAGTGGAAGAGCTGAACAAGTCGGTTGCCGGTTTCGAATGGCAACTGTTTTTCGATGCTGCCGGAGCCAAAGGTTTTACAGACATCAATGTGGCTCAGGTAGAACCGG
>JAISES010000111.1 GCA_031263965.1 Prevotella sp.
ATCCCAAACCACAACGCCCAGCAGTTCGAATTTGTCCCCCTTATGTTTTGCATAAATTTCTTTCAGGTTAGGGCCTTCGGCACGGCACGGGCCGCACCAGCTTGCCCAGAAGTCTACCAATACATATTTGCCTTTGCCTGCATAGTCCGACAATGATTTCTTAGTTCCGTCGGGCTGATCGATAGTAAAGTCGGTGAATTTCTGTCCTACGGCTGTCTTTTTAAAGAGTTCGTTGCGGTCTATCACCTGTTTAACCAGATTCATACCTGCAATGTCTTTATTCAATTTTGCGATAGCTGTATCCAACTGTCCGGTACTGTAAAAATCCGACATATGCATTAGCACAACCGCACCGAGAACATTATTGGTGTTTGCACCAAGGGTTTTATCTAATAGGTCAACAGACTTTGAAATATCGCCATATGCATCTTCTCTCTGTGTTATATAATGCATGTAAGCCTCATTGAGAGGTGTACCCGATACTTTGCTGCTTTCCGTATCGAGAGTAATTCCCCCGCCTTCCAAAATAAAATCGGTATACACCTGGGCAACACCGTCTACATTTATAAATGCCGAACAATACCTGATAGTGTCGGCTATACCCTTGAATGCAAACCTGCCGCTATCGACAACAACACTATCGAGCCGGCGCTGGATATTGTAATCGTAAAGATAGGCTTTACAGCCGTTCATAGTAGAATCGGCTGTTCCCTCCACAATATAGGAAGCAGGTAACGACTGGTTTTTTTTACACGAAATAATGCCGCATAGGGCGATTGCAACAAACAGAATAATGTTAAGTCTAATTTTCATGGAAAATTATTAATTGGTTAATTCATAAAAGTACTACTAAGAAACTGTTTAAATTTTATCGAAAAATATTATTATAGGATTATAAAAAAATCTGCTATAAAATTCAAACAGTTTCTAAAAGAATAAACGTTCCGCGACTAAATATATTTTAATAAAAAGAAAAAGCTGCCCCTTTTTTGTCAGAACAGCCTTCTTTATAAGTAATCAATTTCTCTCGTCATTGCGAGGGTTTACCCGAAGCAATCCGGTTGTATTTTTCGGGTAGCCACAAAGGGCTACCCCCTGCCGCTAACCGCCCAAATTCCGGATTGCTTCACCTTTCAGGCTCGCAATGACGCGGAAAACTGATAACCAAATACGGCAATAATTATTTTATAAAACTTATTTTGAAAACGGATTATTTATTTCAACACTTCGTCTATTTTGGCTTTCATAGCTTCGCCGCGAAGTTCACGGGCTACGATAGTACCATCGGGGCCGATGAGGATAATATGCGGAATACCGTTTATACCATACAGCTTAGTAGGTATTTCCTTCGCATCGAGAATTTGCGGCCATGTCATAGCGTCTTCCTCAATGGCTTTCTTGGTCTTGTCCACTTCATCCCAAACCACAACGCCCAGCAGTTCGAATTTGTCCCCCTTATGTTTTGCATAAATTTCTTTCAGGTTAGGGCCTTCGGCGCGGCAAGGGCCGCACCAGCTTGCCCAGAAGTCTACCAATACATATTTGCCTTTGCCTGCATAGTCCGACAATGATTTCTTAGTTCCATCGGGCTGATCGATAGTAAAGTCGGTGAATTTCTGCCCTACGGCTGTTGACTTCAGTGCATTGTTGCGGTCTATCAGACGAGTAACCATAGGCAGGGATGCAACACTCTTATCCATTTTGGCAAATATCGTATCCATTTGCCCTATACGGTACGACATTGACATGTCATTTGCTATAGCAGCGCCAACTATATTGTTTGCATTCTTATCGAAGGATTCCTCCAATTGGGCGGCATATCTCGGAGACCATGAGGCTTCATATATACTGTCGAATGTTTTTCTCATTTGGGCTTCGTCTTTGATCTTTTCCTTCAGGTCTTTGTACAGACCGGCACGCTCTTTATACAGATCGGACATTCCTTTGTTGTAAGCCGCCAATGCTTCGTTGAGTGCAGTACCCGAAGCATTATGTTCTTTCAGGTCGGCAATAATATTACCGGCTTCGAGTATCAGATTGGCGTAGTTGCGTTCGATACTTACTCTGGCATACTTTACATCATCGGCCACGCCTTCGAAAACAAACTTATTGTCGGCCACTACCGCACTGTCTATTATTTTCCGTGCATTATAGTCGTAAAGATAAGCTTTCTGTCCGTTCAGGGCAGCATCCGCAGCTCCTTCTACCGTATACGACTGGGCTTTGACACCGGAAGCAACAGTAAGCAAACCTATTGCCGTTGTTAAAAAAAATCGGGTTATTCTTTTCATCGCTGTATGTTAATTGGTTAATATCGTACAAATATAAAAAACAATTTTATGAAAACTTGCTATAAATAGGGATGCTTTTGCTTTTGCCTGCTTAAATACCTAAAATATGGCATGTGTTGCAACCTTGATAAGCAACACCGAAAAACAGTATCATTCCATATTTTTGTCCTTTTTTCAAAAATGCTGTGACACCTCCATGTACTCCTATGGTAAAAAGCCCTGTGCAACATCCCCCGCTCGCGCGGACTTTCAGTCTGTGTATCGCGCAGAAAAAAAAGGATTGCTCTTCGGGCAAGACACGGACAAATGTCCGCGCCAGCGGGAGATGGCATTGCTAATCAGCTATCCGGTACAGCCTTGACTTTCCCGTCATTGCGAGCATAGCGAAACAATCCAGAAGCCAATTAGATTGCTTCACCGCAAGCGGTTCGCAATGACGAATAATGCGGCTCTTAATTGTTGACTGTTAACTGCTAACTGTTAACTGTTAACTGTTAACTGTTCACTGTTCACTGAAACTGCATTTTCCATTTCTGCAATTATCTATAAGTGAAAATAACCGCAACCAATATGAAGATTCCTGTTTACAACTTACTGATAGACGAAAACGAGAACGACGAAACGGGCGTTTGGGCTATTTCGTTTGTAGACCAACCTGCCAACGAAGTCGATTTCGTTGCTCTCCGCAAAGGAAAAGAAGAAGTCTGCCTCAATAAAGACACACAGAAACAAGTGCTTACGGGCGTTATCCTCAAACCCGGACAACTGATCTATCGCCGCAACGAAAAACTGGGTGACTACTATATCCGCTTTTCGGCCGAACAGATCGAAAAAATTGCCCGCAAAATGATGCGCACAGGCATAGCCCTGCAAAATACAACGCATCAGCACAGCACCCCTCTCGAAGGAAATTATTTGACAGAACTCTGGATTGTGGAAGACCCCCGCAACGATAAAGCCAATGCGCTGGGATTTGCCAACCTGCCCAAAGGTACGCTAATGTGCAGTTACAAGATCAACGATAAAGCCTATTGGGACAGCCAGGTAATGACCGGCCACGTCAAAGGCTTTTCGCTCGAGGGCTTCTTCAGTCAGGAGCTTGCCATGTCAAAATCAAATAAACAACTAATTATGAACAAGAAAAAAAGAAAAGAATCTACATTGTTGGGGCGCATATCGAGGTTTCTTCTCAACCTCGATACCGTCGCCGCCACCGATGCTACGGCAAGCGGTGTCCCTTATGTGGTTTTCGTGCTGGCCGACGGCAAAGAAGCCTATGTGGACGAAGACGGATTCGTTACGCTCGAAGGCGGGCAAATGCCTGCCGGAGAACACACCCTGGCTAACGGGAACCTCCTGGTGGTAGACGAGCAGGGACAGTTTGTGGAAACGCGCGAACCGTCGGAAGACAAGACCAAGCCCGAAGAAACCAAAGCTCCACAGGCCATGAGGCGCAACCGCAAGCAAAAACTGGCTTCGAACTTCGATCCCAAAACATCCGAAGCTTTGAAGGCTAAAATTGCGGAAATGCAACAAACTATCGACCTGCTTACCACGTCATTGGACGAAGCGCAATCGATGCTCGAAGACACCAGAGGACAAGTCGAGGAAATGCGCCGCCGCACACCGTCGGCCCGTCCTGCCATGCAATTCAATATTCAAAAGCCTGTCGGCAAAATGACCACAGCCGAACGCATGGCGATGGCGCTTAATCAGACAATAAATCGCAGAAATAATTAATCGATTGGCAAATTCGGAAATTAGTAAATTTAAAAAGAAAAGAGTCGCCGGCTAATTCCAACATTAAAACATTTATTAATCAAATTGGTAGGTGCAAAAATATTTGCTAATCTGCTAATTGTCAAATTTTCACATTAAACATTATGGCAAATATGTACGACATTTCATCATTGACTTACCAGCCTTCATCCAACATGGATTGGTTTACAAAAGCCGTGTTTGGCGGAAAGCTGATAGAAAAAGGAAAAATCACTCCTATCATCGGGGTAAAAGAATCTACTCAGCTCAACCTGATCGACATCGCAGGAAACATTCTTCAGGCCGATGCCCGCGACTGCGCGTGGACACCGCAGCAGATAGCCCGGTTGAGCGAAAAAGAATTGAAAGTAAAAACGTATAAAATCAATCTCGAACAATGTATAGACGAGCTTGAGCGCAAACGTACCATCTGGATGATGGGTCCCGGAGCCAGGAATCAGGAATTGCCCGACACCTTGGAAGAAGCTACTATGACTTTGCTTGCCAATGAATTGAGCAGCGAGATAGAAACTAAAATCTTCCGCGGCGACAGCACAGCCAATGCCAACGATTTCGACGGTGTTGTCAAAGTATTGACAGACAGCGCCGATGCGGTAAAGGTTACAGGGGTTGCCCTTACCAAAGACAATGTGTTGGCGGAAATAGAGAAAGCTTTTGCCGGTCTTCCCGACGATGTCGCAGCCGCGGGTCTCGAAAAGGAAAGCCTTAACGTGTATGTTTCCTATGCTGCGCTGATGAAGGTGAAAATCGCCCTGGGCGGTGTATTTGGCGCTAACGTGGTGGTAAACCCTAACTTCATCGTAGAAAACGATGTGGTTAAGTATCTGGGTGCTGAGATCGTACCGGTGAAAGGTCTTGCCGACAATGATATGATTGTTGCCGAAGCATCGAACTTCCTTTTGGGTACCGACCTGTTGAGCGACCTTGAAGAAATCCGCCTTGGACAATTCCCTGCTCCTCACGACAACAAAATCTTCATCGATGGACGTTTGCGCCTGGGCTTCGTTATTCCGTTCGAAGACGAAGTGGTGTATTATTCGCCGAATAACTAATTAACTCATGTTACGCAGTACCGAAAAACAGTATTATTCCATATTCATGTTCCTTCTCCTGCGCGCAATCATAGATTGCTTGCGTTCCTTTTGCCCCAAGCAGCAAAAGGAACCAAAAATGCTTTGAGCGCCCGCTTTACTGTGCTACCCGTGGCAGGCTCAAAGGCTAAACGGGCTGAACTCGCCTTTCAGGCTCAGACAGGCATCCCGTTTTACGCCTTTTTCTCCTGACGGGTTCCCCGCACGTAAAGCATACGGCGCAAGG
>JAISES010000183.1 GCA_031263965.1 Prevotella sp.
TTGCTTGTGCTGGAATTAATGGAAAATCATGGCAATAATTGGAGAGAAAATCTGATGGTACAGAGATTCGCTTGCTGATCAACTTGGGACGTGAGAATTATTCAGCGAACCCTAAGTAAAAGCATATAAAAATGGAGATTTAAAGAAAGCAGGCGAATTATTAGCAAAAGGGATAGAAGTTCGTAAGAGTTTTGAGGATTTAGAAAGCGGAGTTATGGAATTAACCGCTATGGGCAGTGATACAAACCAAGGTTTTACTTATTCAAAAACATCTGATAATGTTGGAGGGATAGAAAGGAGAGCTGATGGAATCATAGAAATGCAAATAGCAGGAAGTGGTAGTATAGAGAACGGAGTCCACGAATCAACTCATGGTTATGACATATGGAAAGGAGGGTCAAATACAACAAGTAATTGGGATATCCGTGAAATCAAAGCATATGGCAGACAGTTTTCTTATAATGCATCGTCCTTGCCTAATTCATATTGGGGAAATGTCAATAATCGAAGTGATATAACACCAGGATGGGTTCGAGGCGCCTATAATGAGGTTCCTATAAGAAATGTAATGAGCGGAGTATCAACTACAAGGGATTATATTTATGCAAAATATATCTTACAAGGCTCTAGAATTCAATATTCACCAGCTACAATAGAAAAGATGTTAGACCAAAGACGTAAAAGCGGATTGCCATGAAAAAGAACTTTATATATCTGTTTATTGTTATTTGTGCCGTATATTATCCATGTGTACCTTCTTTTAAATCAGGCATATACAATGGAAAAAACAATAGTAGAAACCCTAATGATTTTACTTTTTTTGAAGATTCCACATTCAGTTATAATTATTATGGCTCAATAGGTAAACATTCTACAGGGAAATATGAAATAAGAGATAATATTGAATAGTAGTGTTAAGGATGTATTTATGCCTGTACAATATTCGCTTCTTTCACCCGATTCATTAAGAGGAAAAAATCGTATAACAGTTCAATTTAAAGTGCCAGAAGTACGGACACAGAAGGATTATAAATGTATCCTCATATTAAATAAAGACACTTTAAATTATAATAAAGATGCGGTAGAATTATATAAGACTCAAGACATATGGGTAGATGATAAATGGGGAGCTTAAACCTGCAAGCAAAAAGAACAGAATCCATCTGAAAATAACTATAAAAAAAATTGCTGTAAAATTTAAACAGCTTCTAACAAAAAAACACAAAAAGAAGTTATATCTTTGCATAATCAAAGATATTAACCTCAAAAAACATGCTAACTTCGTCAGAAAAAGAACAAATTATCAGTTTAGTGAAGAAAGAAGTAGTTCCTGCCATTGGTTGCACCGAACCTATAGCAGTATCGCTTTGCGTAGCTAAAGCAGTGGAAGTACTCGGACAATTGCCTGATAATATAAAAGTATCGTTAAGCGCCAATATATTGAAAAATGCTATGGGTGTGGGCATCCCCGGCACAAAGATGGTGGGATTGCCCATTGCCATTGCGTTAGGAGCTTCCATAGGAAAAAGCGCGTACGGATTGCAGGTACTGAAAGATTTGACTCCGGATGCCGTAGAAGCCGGCAAAAAATATATTGCAGAGAAGCGTATCGAGATAGCGCTGAAAGAAAACATTGATGACATTTTATATATAGAAGTCCGCTGTACAAAAGGGAATGATAAAGCTTTAGCTATAATAAGAGGAAATCATACCAACTTTTCCTATATTTCAAAAAACGGGGAGACTATATACAGTGAAAGCAGTAAAGCGGAAAACGGAAAAAGCGAAAACGACGATGTCACTCTTACTTTTTCGATGGTTTATGAATTTTCAACCGCTACACCGTTAGAAGATATACGATTTATACTGGAAACTGCCGAACTCAACAGGAAAGCATCTCAGTTATCGGCACAAGGTAATTATGGGCACAATGTAGCCAAAACCGTAACAGGGAAATATGGGAAGCAGATTTTAGGGGAAACGATGCTGTCGAATATGATGTCGTACACAGCAGCGGCTTGCGATGCCCGCATGGACGGAGCAATGATTCCTGTAATGAGCAACTCAGGCAGTGGAAATCAGGGGATTACCGCCACACTGCCCGTACTATCCTATGCCGAAGACACCAAATGCACGGAAGAAGCGTTGATAAGAGCGCTGATGCTAAGTCATCTTACGGTTGTTTACATAAAGCAAAAACTGGGAAGGCTTTCAGCCCTTTGCGGATGCGTGGCTGCCGCTACGGGAGCCAGTTGTGGGATTACTTATCTGATGGGAGGAAGTTATAACCAGATCACTTTTGCGGTGAAAAATATGGTTGGCAACATCACCGGAATGATCTGCGATGGAGCTAAACCCAGTTGCGCCCTGAAAATATCGAGCGGAGTGTCTACGGCTGTACTATCTGCAATAATGGCAATGGAAAACGAAGTAGTGTCTTCACAGGAAGGGATTGTGGACGACGACGTGGACAAAACAATTGAAAACCTTACGAGCATAGGCTCGGCGGGAATGCAAGAGACAGATAAACTTGTACTGAAAATAATGACCAGCAAATAAAATACAAAGAAAAGAGGCGGCCTGATACTTTTCAGGCGCCTCCTCAACCTTTAGAAAACCAATCTACCTTTCCTTATTTTCTCATAATTTCTTCAAGCCTTTGGCCTGAGCCTTATCTGCTTCTACAATGCTGATGGCGTAACCTCCGCCGGGAGCTGCCGGCTGAGTCAGTTTCGACTTACTTGTTACAACTACCTTGCGTATATTATACGCCTGCGGGTTTGTTTTATAATGCGCGTCTTTAGCATCGCTGTATATTGTCGCTATATACGTCTTTGCAGGGTCAAGGTAATCGAATGTAATATTTGAAATATATCCGTTCTCACCTGCTACATTTCCAACAAACCAGTTGTCAGAACCTTTAGCCTTACGTGCTATTGTAATATAATCTCCCGGCTCGGCTTCCAGTATTTTGGTTTCATCCCAGTCTATCGCTACATCTTTTATGAATTGGAAAGCATCGGGATACTGATTGTAGTGTTCCGGCAGGTCGGCAGCCATTTGCAACGGGCTGTACATCGTTACATATAAAGCCAACTGATTAGCCAATGTACTGTTTACATGAGAATGATTGTCCGGATTAATCTTACTCACATCCATCTGGAAAATACCGGGAGTATAATCCATAGGGCCTCCGATTAATCTGGTGAACGGCAATATAGTTACATGGTTCGGCTTGCTTCCGCCAAAAGCCTGATATTCTGTTCCCCGTGCAGATTCGTTTCCTATCAGATTAGGATAGGTGCGGGATACTCCTGTCGGACGGACAGCTTCGTGTGCATTCAGCATAATTTTATAATCAGCAGCCTTTTCCAGAGCATATTGATAGTGGTTTACCATCCATTGTCCATAGTGATATTCACCTCTGGGAATAATATCGCCCACATAACCGCTTTTAACCGAATTGTATCCGTTATCTACCATAAATTGGTACGCCTTATCTAAATGACGCTCATAATTACGTACCGATGAAGATGTTTCGTGATGCATTATTAATTTGACTCCTTTGCTCTTAGCATAACGATGCAATTCT
>JAISES010000297.1 GCA_031263965.1 Prevotella sp.
TAACATAAAAAAGACAGGAACGCACCATCGGAGGCATGCCACAAAAAAATTAATAACATGCCATTCGGAATGAGACTCTATATACGCTGAATACCAACGGTTTGTAGTTATATGGAATACAACTACGGCGAAAATAGTGATGATTCTTAACAAATCGGCATATAATATCCGGTCTTTACTTACTTTTTCAATCATATTTACCTGGTCAATTCGCATCAAAGTTAGTAAAAATATCAATTCCCATTTTCTGTAAAGTAATTTCGTAATAAAACTGTTTTATGTTTACCTATAATTTTTTCGAGTTCGGCATCTTTGGCTAGTTTTATTCTTTTTACGCTTTTGTATTCTTTAAGTAATAACCGTTTAGTTTCGTCTCCGATTCCTTTTATATTGTCAAGTTCGGATTTAATTTGACTTTTACTTCTCTGGTTTCTATGGAATGTTATTCCAAACCTGTGAGCCTCGTCTCTAAGATGTTGTATAACTTTCAACGATTCGCTGTTCTTGTCGAGATAAAGGGGTATGGAATCTTCGGGATAATAGATTTCTTCCAGGCGTTTGGCTATACCCACTATTGCAACTTTGCCGTATATATCCAAGGCTTTCAGCGATTCGCATGCAGCGCTCAATTGTCCTTTCCCACCGTCTATAATTATCAGTTGGGGGAGAGATTTGTCTTCCTCATGCAGCCTGTAATATCGCCTGTATATGACTTCGCGCATTGTGGAAAAGTCATCCGGGCCTACTACGGTTTTTACATTAAAGTGCCTGTAATCTTTTTTCGATGGTTTCCCCATTCTGAAAACAACACAAGCCGATACGGGATTTGTACCCTGTATGTTTGAGTTGTCGAAACACTCTATGTGTATTGGTAAATCTTTAAGATTCAGGTCTTTCTGTATTTCTTTTAATATCCTTACACTCCGCTGTTCAGGATTGAGGCTCTCTGTTTTTTTTAGCTTGTCTATTTTGTACTGCTTTACATTTTGTGTGGATAGAAGTAATAATTTTTTCTTGTCTCCACGTTGAGGTATTGTATATTCTACTCCATCCATTGTAAGGTCGGGGTAGAAAGGAACTACAATTTCTTTTGCTTTTGATCCGAATCGCCCTCGGACTTCTATTATCCCGAGGCTTAGCAGTTCTTCTTTTGTTTCATCCATCCGTTTACGGTACTCGAACGTATATGCTTGTATAATAGCTCCGTTATATACATTCAAATAATTTATATATGCAGCGTTTTCATCTTCTTCGTAGCTGTATACATTGATGTTATATTTGATGGAGCTGACAACTGTGGACTTATTTTTGAAATTCTCGATGAGTTGGTATTTTTCTTTTAATCTGTTTGCTTCTTCAAATTCTTGCTTTTCTGCAAGTTCTATCATTTCTGCATATATACTGTCGCTTACAATATTGGTATTTCCTTTTAATATTTCCAGTATAGAGCGGATATTCTTGTTGTAATTTTCGAGAGACTGTACTCCAATGCATGGCCCCATGCATCTTTTTATATGATATTCCAGACAAACTTTATATTTCCCCTCTGCTATATTTTCCGGAGTTAGATTTAATGGGCATGTTCGTATAGAATACATTTTATGAAAAAAAGACAGGAGGGTTTTAACGCTTGCAACATTAGAATAGGGGCCATAATATTGTGAGCCGTCTTTTGTTATTTTTCTCGTTATCTCTACTCTTGGAAAATATTCGTTCCGTATGACTATCGAAGGATAAGATTTATCATCCTTGAGCATAACGTTATAACGCGGCTGGAATTCTTTTATCAGGTTGTTTTCCAGTAACAAGGTATCCTCTTCTGTGTCTACTATTATGTATTTAATGTCACAAATCTTACTTACAAGAATTCGGGTCTTCGGGCTGTCTTCATGTTTTTTTGTGAAATATGACGAAACTCTTTTTTTTAAGTTTTTGGCTTTTCCTACATATATGATAGTCCCTTTGTTATCAAAGTATTGATAGCAACCGGGCTTGTTTGGTATATTTTGGATTATATTTTTAAGATATTCTTTCATTAATAAACTTTTCTCTTAGAAGCTGTTTAAATTTTATAGCAAATTTTTTTTCAAATCCTATAATAATATTTTCGATAAAATTCAAACAGTTTCTTAAATAGAGAAATTGATTAAAGACGTTACTTCTATGTCTTCGGGAAACAAACTTCTCCCTTTCAGATCGTCCAGTTCTATTATAAAATTTACATATATTTTCTTCACGCCCATTTTTTTAACGAGTTTATATGCTGCTTCCATCGTTCCCCCTGTGGCCAGCAGGTCGTCGTGAATAAGGACTATATCTTCCGGGGAAAGTGCGTCTTTATGGATTTGTATTTTATCTATACCATATTCTTTCTGATATTCTTCTTCGTATACTTCTGCCGGAAGTTTCCCCGGTTTCCTTATCGGTACAAATCCGGCTTCCAGTTTCAGAGCCATAATGGGGCCCATTATAAACCCGCGGGATTCTATGCCTACAATTTTTGTAATACCTTTGTCTTTGTACTCTTCGTAAAGAACATCGGTCAACATTGATAATGACTCTTTCGTTTTAAATAGTGGAGTCACATCTTTGAATTGAATTCCTTTTATTGGGAAATCAGGGATATTCCGCACTGTTCTTTTTAATTCTTCAATTTTCTGTTCTCTTGTTTTAGTTTCCATTCTTGGGGTTTTCTTTTATGTGTTTCACGTGGAACACATATGTTTTTAATGTTTGTTTTTTTTCTTGTTCCACGTGGAACAAAGTGTTTATCGACCCAGCAAAACCAATAAGATAGAGATGTCATTTGGCGATATTCCGGGGATTCTACTCGCTTGCGCGATGGTTTCAGGATCTATTTTTGTTAGTTTTTGGCGAGCTTCGGTTGATAAAGACAGGATGTTGTCGTAGTTAAATTTACCTTTTATTTTTATGTTTTCTAATCTTGTTATCTTGTCGGCAATCAATTGTTCTCTTTTTATGTAGCCGTCATATTTAATGATAATCTCCGAAGCTTCTATTATTTCCTCTTTCCTGTTAGGGATTTTATCTATTTCTTCCTTTAATGCCGGTATGTATCCGGCTATGCTTTTTATTGATATTTGTGGGCGGTTGATTACATCTTTTAGCTTTATTCCTTGTTTTAGGGGTGTTGTTCCTAGTTTTTCCAGCCCTTCGTTTATATATTCAGGTTTGAGGGAATAGGTTGATGTAAAGGATATGATCCGGTCTACTTCTTTTTTCTTTTCGTTCAGCAGGTCTATTCTTTCTTGTTTAGCCAAGCCAATATTATTCCCTTTTTCTGTCAGGCGTACGTCTGCATCATCTTGACGAAGAAGGATGCGGTATTCAGCCCTCGATGTAAACATGCGATACGGTTCATCCACGCCTTTTGTAACCAGATCATCTATCAATACGCCTATATAGGCTTCGTCTCTCTTTAATATAAATTCGGTTCCGCCATGTGTTTTAATGTGGGCGTTTATTCCGGCTATTAGTCCCTGTCCTCCTGCTTCTTCGTATCCTGTTGTCCCGTTTATTTGTCCGGCAAAGTATAGGTTATCGATCAGTTTTGTTTCCAATGTATGTTTTAATTGTGTCGGATCGAAGAAATCATATTCTATGGCATACCCGGGGCGGTATAGATGTATGTTGCGGAAAGCCGGAATTTTTTGTAGCGCGTCTATCTGTATGTGGAGTGGGAGAGAAGAGGAAAAACCATTCAGATAGTATTCCTGTGTGTTTTCACCTTCCGGTTCCAAAAATAACTGGTGGGATGTTTTGTCTGAAAAAGTGACGATCTTTGTTTCTATACTTGGGCAATACCTTGGGCCTATACTTTTTATTTGTCCGTTGTATAATGGAGAATCATCCAATCCATCGCGCAATGCAGTATGCGTTTCCTCATTGGTGTAGGTTATCCAACAGCTCAGTTGTTTTAGTTTCCGCGGCTCGAAATCCAGATATGAAAACTTATGGAAATCATCATCTCCTTTTTGCTCTTCCATCAGGCTGAAGTCAACGCTTCGTCCATCTATCCGTGCAGGGGTTCCTGTCTTCATCCGGTCAGTGGTAAATCCGGCTTCTTTGAGTTGTTCGGTTATTCCAAAAGATGCAGGTTCGGATACCCGTCCTCCTTCTATTTGGGTTTTGCCGATATGCATCAAGCCATTTAGAAAAGTGCCATTTGTAAGGATAATGGACTTTGCGGAGAATGTGACACCCATTGCTGTTTTCACCCCTGTCACGGTTTTGTTCTCGAGGATCAGGGATGTAACAGTGTCTTGCCAGAGAAAAAGATTGTTTGTGGCGTCAATAATTTCTCTCCATTTATTAATAAATTGCACACGGTCGCTTTGTGCTCTCGGGCTCCACATTGCCGGGCCCTTCGACTTATTAAGCATCCTGAATTGAATGGCTGTCATATCTGTCACTATTCCCATTTGTCCGCCCAGCGCATCTATTTCGCGTACGATCTGCCCTTTTGCAATTCCTCCCACTGCCGGGTTACAACTCATCTGGGCTATTTTGTTCATGTCCATTGTTATCAGCAGGGTTTTCGAACCCATATTGGCGGCAGCGGCAGCAGCTTCGCAGCCGGCATGCCCTGCTCCGACAACAATTACGTCATATTTGAAATTCATAAGTTGTTTAAAAGGATATATTTCCTGCAAAGTTAGTATATTATTATATTAACTGATGTTACGCAACACCGAAAAATATTATTATCGTATCTGATTGTCTGTTTCCCACGTCATTACGAGGGTTTATCCGAAGCAATCCAGTGACCCCACTCCGGCCCTCCCCTATCTTTGTGCCAAATGACATAGGAAATGACAAGGAAAAATAAGATCGTTGAAATTCTGTTACAATATCAAGAATACCCAGCCAAAGGAGAAGCCTCGCCAAGGGCAGGCTTCCCTGGGGGTTGGCAAAACAAGGACATGTTATGATCAACAATTCATCGCTCCACAAATGGGACAGGCTCAGGCAAAAGCAATTCGACACGCAGTTTATCAACCAGCTTCAGGCAGGGATGAACTGTTCGATGTTCGAGGTAAGGCCATCCTCAATGCTGTTTATGAGGTCTACCAGCCATTTTTTGACAACAGTGCAAGCCTGCGGTCCGGACAGATCTGTTTCGAGTGTAAATAAGTAATGAAAACAATTTAATGCAACATTATTTTCGTTTTTGTCATGCTGACGCAAGGAAGCATCCCGTGTATATTTTGTTTTGGAGAAACGAGATCCTTCGTTCCTCAGGATGACAGAGAGTATGTTGTGATAATTATTATTGGTAACTTAATAATTGAAAAGTATACCACAGGGGAAATAAAAGGAGTGACCTTCTTGATAAAAGGGGGGGGCTTTTTATTAACAAATATTAATATTATAAATTCCTTTGCAGGTTCAAAAAAAAGCGAAGGGAAAAAATGGTAACAATGGTGGAAAAACAGACAATTATACACCTGTACAGGACACAGGGTTACATCAAACGGGCATCGACGGAGAGCTCGATATAAGCCGCAATTAACAACCGTATCGCGTTATAATAGCGGTAATCGCCAACATAGCGTTATAACAGGCACATTAAAAGAGTTGATAGACGAAAGGGGGCTTCGTTGCACTCCTCGCAATGACGGGAGAAAAAGAACGTATAAATTGAATAACCAGATACGGCAATGATTATTTACAGAACTTAGAAACTGTTTGAATTTTATAGCAAATTTTTTTTCAAATCCTATAATAATATTTTTCGCCAAAATTCAAACAGTTTATTATATCGGAATTATTATATCCGGTGGCTTTTCTCTTGTATTTTATCTCTCTAAATAGGTAACCTGTCTATGAGCGTACGGAAAAAATTACTATTTTTGGGAAAAAATACTAAACATACTAAAATGATATTTCGTTTTTTACTTTTATCAGACGAGGTTGAAGACTTCAAACGTGAAATTCAGATCAGTGCGGATGCGACATTTCTCGACCTGCATAAGGCTATTATTAAATCGGTAGATTACAGGGAGGGAGAAATGGCTTCTTTCTTTATATGTAGTAACGATTGGGAAAAAGAACAGGAAATTACGCTTATGGAAATGGATACAAGTTCGGACGAAGATTCATACACCATGGACGCATCGGTTTTGAACGACTTTTTAGAAGATGAAAGGCAAAAGCTCATGTATGTATTCGATTATCTGACCGAAAGAGCATTTTTTATGGAACTTCGGGAGATAATTACAGGAAAAGATACAGAGGAGGCAATATGTACAAGATCGACAGGTAATCCTCCGGCTCAGGCTGTAGATTTTGATACTGTTGCGGCAAGTTCTGCAATTATGGATACCGGCGAAAACTTTTACGGGGACGAAGGATATGATCCGGATGAGTTGGATGCGGAAGGCTTTGACGGGCTGGACGACGTACAACTGCCTGGTGGCGAAGAATATTAATGAAATCCCTGATAGTACTGCCTGGCCCTACAGGTGTGGGGAAAACAGCGCTAAGTATAAATCTTGCCGGATATTACGGGGCTTCTATCATATCGGCAGATTCCCGTCAGTTTTTTAAAGGATTGGACATTGGGACTGCCGCCCCTACAGCGGAAGAGAAATCCCGTGCCAGACACCACCTTGTGGGGATGCTGGATGTATCGGATTACTATAGCGCCAGTGAATTTGAGCGGGACGCTTTAGCCCTTATAGAGGAGGAACACAAATCCCGGGATATTGTTATCGCTTCCGGAGGATCGATGATGTACATCGATGCCCTATGCACAGGGATCGATGATGTACCCACGATAGATGAGAAGTTAAGGCAGGAAGTCTATGCCGTGTACGAACGTGAAGGATTAGAGCCTATTCGTTCCCGGTTAAAAATGCTTGATCCTGACTTCTATAATGAGGTAGACCTGAAAAACCACAAGCGGGTTATCCATGCTCTGGAAGTTTGCCTGATGACAGGAAAACCCTATTCTTCTTTCCGTACAAATACAAAAAAACAACGGCCGTTTAATATCGTCAAAATAGGATTGATGCGTAATCGTGAAGAGCTTTACGAACGTATTAACCGGCGGGTGGACAAGATGATGGCTCAGGGATTGTTGGAAGAAGCAAATCGTTTTTATCCTCAACGACACCTTAACTCACTCAATACGGTAGGATATAAAGAGCTTTTCAAATATCTGGATGGAGAATGGACTCTCGAATTTGCAGTAGAGAAAATAAAACAAAACACCCGAATTTATTCCCGTAAACAAATGACGTGGTTTAAGCGCGATAAAGAAATACACTGGATAAATCTGTCCGGTGTGGATGATCGTGATGCATTGAACCAAATAGTGGAATTAACGAAAATCTGTAATTAATTATCAGAAACAGTTTCTTATTCAAAAATCCAGTTTCAGTTGTTTTTCCTTCAGATTGAAACTTAGCCTGTGATAAGGCGTAGCACCGTATCTGCATACTGCGTCGCGATGCTTTTTTGTCGGATAGCCCTTATTGTTCTTCCAGTCGTAAAGAGGATATTCTTCCGCTATTTTCAGCATAAAGTCGTCCCTGTATGTCTTTGCCAGTACCGAAGCCGCCGCTATGGGCAGCAGTTTGCCGTCGCCCTTTACCACGCAGGTGTGCGGTATGTTTTCGTATTTTCGGAAACGGTTGCCGTCTATCAGCAGGTGTTGCGGCCTTATCTTTAGCGAAGCCACAGCACGCTGCATTGCCAGAAAGGATGCGTTCAGTATGTTTATTTCATCTATCTCTTTGTGGTCTGCGATGCCTATCGCCCACGCCAAGGCCTTTTCTTCGATAAAGGGGCGGAGTTTGTAGCGGGTTTTTTCGCTCAATTGTTTCGAATCGTTCAGTTCTTCACATTCGAAATCGCAGGGTAGTACAACGGCAGCCGCAAATACGGGCCCTGCCAGACAGCCTCGTCCGGCCTCATCGCATCCGGCTTCTGCCAGATCGGGATATAGTGATAGTTGTAGCATATATTGCGTTAATCTTTTAGCTGTTAGTTTGTTATACTCAAAAAGAATTGGATTGCGATTTAGCCAATCTAAAATTGAGCGTCAACAGCGTCTCTAACTCAGGTTTATATTGTTCTATATTTTCAAAGAATTGCAGGATGGCTTGCCTGAACTTTACTTTAGTCCGATAGAAGCAGGTGTTAATAACTTTCTTTCTCAGAAACTTCCACAGGCGTTCTATCCCGTCTGCATAATAAATAACAGCATTAGAACCGGTGGTTTGCTCCAATATGTCTGAGAAGACTTCCATAAAATCTTTCAGGGCCTGGACATCCACTTCACAGGGTACCTGTTCGGTCTGCCTGTAAGTAAAACCGGAACGGTTTAATAAATCGACAGTTCCCTGCGGTGTATAGTCGATTCCCCGGCGCTCTTTGACCCAGGCCGATACTGATTTGGCATCCGTGTACAGGTTGCTGTTTAACTCCCTGCGCAATTCACTTATCTGAACACTGGACAACGTCCCCCAATAGCCTTTATAATCGTTTCTGAGATATCCTTCAAGGCCATCTTCCAGATAAGAATCCCCATAGCGGTAAACCGTTGATTCATCAATACCCGGATATTCGGATACTTCTTTTGGGGAAAGGCCTTTACCCTGCATCAATATACAGGTGACCTTCACATAAGAACGCCGATCCGGAACATTACGCCGGTAACGCTCCAAGATTTGTGCTTCTGATGGGGACAAGTTTATTTGCATTGAGCAAAAATAGAAATTTTCCCTGACTTTTTCGCAATCCAGTTACTTTTGAGTATAAAGATATACAACAACGTAAAACAAAACAATTACGATGTTAACGCGGCTGAATATTTGCACGGTTTAGAGATTGTAAAGTGTGATTATTTGGCGCTCTATAATCAATATAAAGATGTTCCATGCGTTTTATTTGTTGTTGACCCGCCATATTTAACGACTGATACAAAAACATATCTTTCCGACCAATATTGGAAGCTTTCGGACTTTTTAAACGTTATAAATGTGCTTAATCAAAGTAATTTTGTTTCCTTTACATCGAATAAGAGTTCTTTATTAGATAAGCTTTTGCGCTATTGTTTTGAGTTTATTTTACTCTTTATTAGTTAGTTGCAAAAATAGATTTTTTTAGCGTTTTTCAATTTATAAAACGGCGTTTTTCAATTTCGCGATTATCTTTAGCGCATGAAACTATTCGAAAACAACAGGAATGTGTTCAAGTATCTGTTTATAGCAATCGCTGTAATCATCGCCCTGGCATCTGTTGTTGTTTCTGATTATCTGGTGAAAAACCTGTCGGAAGAGGAGCGGAATAAGATGGAAATATGGGCAGAGGCAACGAAGGAAATGGCCACCGATACTGTCAACCTCAACGTAAACCTCTTGCTGAAAATATTGACCAGCAACAAGACTATACCTGTAATTCACTACGATAAGAAAAGTAATTTATATACTTCGGCCAATATAGAACTCCCTGAATCGAACGAACAGGAATTTCTTAAAAACAGAGCGGAGGACTTTAAGAAAAAGCACGAACCGATTATTATCGAGATCGAAGATTTCGACCAATACGTATATTACGATGACTCGTACACGTTGAAACAGCTACAATTATATCCGTATATCCAGCTCGGTGTACTTTTCATTTTCATGATCACTGCATTTTTTGCTTTGTTTTCGACAATGAAAATGGAGCAGGACAGGCTTTGGGTAGGCTTGTCTAAAGAAACGGCTCATCAACTCGGAACCCCTATATCTTCCTTACTTGCATGGATAGAATACTTAAAGCTGAAAGAGACCGATCCTTCGACACTGCTTGATATGGAGAAAGATGTAAATCGCCTGCAAATGATAACGGACCGGTTTTCGAAAATAGGCTCGGCACCTACATTGGAAAAGAAAAATATAGCCGATGTTATTCAACAGTCCATTGCATATCTCGAAAAAAGAATATCAAAAAAAGTAGACTTTGAATTACAGGCACCCGGCACGCCGCTATTTACCGAAATAAGCGAACCACTCGTAAGTTGGGTTATAGAAAACCTTACTAAAAATGCAGTCGATGCAATGGGGGGACAAGGAAAAATCACGTATACAATATCCGACAAAGGCAATATCTTGAGTGTCGACATCAGGGACACAGGTAAAGGAATCCCTAAATCGAAATTCAAAACCATCTTCAATCCCGGGTACACGACCAAAAGCCGAGGATGGGGACTTGGCCTGTCTCTTGGCAAACGGATTATCGAATCGTACCACAAAGGAAGAATATATGTAAAATCTTCCGAAATGGGAGCCGGAACAACTTTTTGCATCGAATTAAAAAAGTCGAATTAAGAAATTGTTTGAATTTTAGCGAAAAATATTATTGCCGTATCTGATTGCCGGTTTTCCGGTCGTTGCGAGCCTGAAACAACGTTCCTTTAGAGCGAAGCGGAGCCTGCGGTGAAGCAATCCACTGACCTCTCCCTGGCCGCAGGGCTGTTAAGTTCTATAATAGTCCTTTGAAATGATTATATTTGCAAAGAAAGTGTTATGAGTTTGATAGATTGTTTATCGTCGGTATCCGACCCACGTCGATTACAGGGTCAACGTTACAGCAGTATTCCCATTTTGTTGATAATCATCATGGCAATTCTTCGGGGTAGATACGGCTATCGGGAAACAGGTCGTTTTTGTGGGTTAAAAGAATCAGTATTAATCGATAAATTTGGTTTCAAAAACAAAAAAGTACCCCCTCACGTAAGTCTTCGCACTTTCATTTTAGCAACCGACTTTCCTCTATGCTCTCATAGTGCGGGTTTATACTGAAGGCTTTATTTACACTAAAGGATAAATTACTTTTCCTTTTTGCTCTAAAAACCATGTTGTTTTGCTACCTTTGACAGTGGTTTCCGTTGCCAGAAACAGGTAACGGGCTGGTAACGGAAGTTCTGCCGAAAGGCGCGTTTCCCTGCTTTTTTCAAGAAGGAAAACCACGCAGTTTAATGACTTATTGACTGAAAATCAATCTGATGGTATTAAATTCTATTAATCTGCCAGGATATGTTACTTTTTTATTTTAGTTACGAGTTACTTCGCCCTTTGGGCAGTTACAAGTTACGGGTTGGCAGACTGTTCACTGTTCACTGTTCACTGATGACTGTTCAAGTTTGTTATATTTTTTGCAATAACCATAACCAATATAAAACATGAGACTAATTATTCAACCTAATTACGATTTGCTTTCCCAATGGGTAGCCAATTATGTGGTATCGAAAATCAATGTGGCCAAACCAACAGCCGAAAAACCTTTTGTACTCGGATTGCCTACAGGGTCATCACCTATGGGAATGTACAAAGCACTGATCAAACACTATCAGGAAAAAAGAGTTTCTTTTCGCAATGTAATTACTTTCAATATGGATGAGTATGTAGGCTTACCGCAGGAGCATCCTCAGAGTTATTACACCTTTATGTGGGAAAATATTTTTCCACATAAAGGTGTAATAACTTTGAGGATGGTCCTGGGG
>JAISES010000223.1 GCA_031263965.1 Prevotella sp.
TTAAGTAATGAAAACAATTTAATGCGACATTATTTTCGTTTTTGTCATGCTGACGGAAGGAAGCATCTCGTGTATATTTTGTTTTGGAGAAACGGGATCCTTCGTTTCTAAGGATGACAGAGAGTCTGTTGTGATAATTATTATTGATAACTTATTTAAATTCAAGCAGTTTCTTAATATAACGGCTTTTGTATTTTTATGCTTATTTTTCCGACCTCCATCATCATTTCCTCATAAGCCTCGAAATCTTGTATAAAGCGAAGAGTTATGTTAGATATTTATGTTTGGGGGCAAACTCTTTTAGAATTTTGTATGTACCGTTGTAGATTCTTATAGTATCGTGAGCTAGCCTTCTCCTTTCTTCTTTTTCGATAAAATTTTGCAATTCCGATGAAATACAGCTTTATAATTGGAGAAATTTTGCACCTTTGTACATAATGATAAAACAAATAAAATAATATGTCGACAGCAAGAGATTTAAACAAGGAAATTGTATTCTCTTCTTCCAAATAATAGAACCGTATGAGAATTTCTTTGGACGAATTTGAACAACAGATAGACGAAGCCATCCTGAAACGGGGACTGCAATACTTCAAGAAAGGGCATGTAGCTAATGTGGAAGAACTTGGAGGAGGAGAATACGAGGCTGTAGTAGAAGGATCGGAAGATTATATCGTTAATCTGTCTGTCGAAAACGGGATAGTGGAAGATGCCGTCTGTACATGTCCCTATGATATGGGGCCTGTCTGCAAGCATGTTGTAGCCACCTTTTTCTATTTACAGAAAGATATGCTGGACGCCATACATATACCGGTTACGAAATCGAAGAAAAAGACGGAGGCACGGCCTAAAAAGAAAACAGTAGAAGAACAGGTAAACGAAATACTCCAGGCCATACCGGAGGAAGAGTTGAAAGATTTTATACGTTCAACCTGTAAAAAGGATAGGGAATTTCGCTATCGCTTTCTTGCAAAGTTCGCGCATGTGAATGCGCCTGCTTCCAAAGAGCTTTATACAACACAAATCCGTCATCTGGTTGAAGTTTATTCCGACCGGCATGGTTTTATCGGGTATCACGAAGCCGGAGAATTCGGGAACGCTGTATCCGATATATTGGATACAGCTAAAAAAGATGTAGAGAATGGAGGATATAAGAACGCCCTGCCCGTCATCTTTGCCGTGATAGAAGAAGTGACCTCTGTACTGTGTTTTTGCGATGACAGTAATGGCTATATCGGAGGCTGTATCGAGTACGCGTTTGACCTGATGAATGAACTTTTAGATAAAGATCTGGACGAACCCTTGCGCAAAGAACTGTTTAACTACCTGATTACTGCTTACCAAACTCGAAAGCTGGGCGATTGGGACTGGAACAACAGTTTGATACACTATGCCATACAACTGTTGAAAACACCTCAGGAAAAAGAGCAGATTAAGGCTATCATAAATGCAGTCAAGCCAACCGGAAAAGATTGGGATTGGGAATATCGGGGTGTGCAAAAACTAATGTTGCAACTGATAACAAAAACAGAAAATGCAGAAGCTGTTACACAATATCTGCAAGAAAATGTATCCAATCCGGACTTTAGGGAAGAATTGATAAAACAGGCTATAAAAGCAAAAGATTACGAACAAGTACTGAAGCTGGCAGGAGATGGCATTGCAAAAGATGATGAGAAATTTAGAGGTTTGGGCAATAAGTGGCGGGAATATCAACTATCCGTCTATCGGGAACAGAGAGATAAGGAAAATATAAAGCGGCTGGCACACTATTTTGTGATGGATTCGAGCGGCTCGCAACCGATGAAATACTATTACGATATATTGAAGAAAACTATACCGGTCGATTCGTGGCGGGAATATCTGGAAAAGATGATTGCCGATGTTTTTAAGAAGGGAAATTGGGACGATTACGAGAAAATAGCTTCTTTCTTTATCTGGGAAAGATATTGGGAAAGGTACCTTACTTTGTTACAGAAAAATACGACTTTATCCCGGATAGAATCCGCCGAAAAATATCTGTCAGATTCGTATACCGAACAACTTGTTGTTCTTTACGACAAAGAAATACGTCTTTTTGTAGAAAATAATGTAGGAAGATCACACTATCAAAATGCCTGCCGGTATATTAGGAGAATGAAAAAGTTGGGAGGCAGCAAAATAGCCTCCAAGTTAATCGAAGACCTGAAAACGCAATACAAGAACAGGAGAGCATTAATCGAAGAACTCAATAGAGTGTAATTTTTGATGCGGTTGCCCCGGTTAAGATTCGGCTTTTCTTAAAACGTCAATACGTTGTAGCAAAGTTGGATGAGAATAGTAGAAGAAAACGTATAAGGGATCGGGATTAAGATTGGATAAGGATTTAACATGTAATTTTTTAAGCCCTCCGATAAGAGCATCCGACAGGCCAAATCCGGCGGCATATGCATCGGCCTGATATTCGTTTTTACGGCTGAGTATGCCGGAAAATATACCGATAACAAGTGAAACGGGAGTAAACAGAACAGAAAAGGCAATCAAGCCCAAGTGAAAAGAAGCCTCTTTACCTCCCAGAGCAATAGCAATATCCCGGTTGCCTAAAAATAAAGAAATCAGGAAAAGAATTACACCGGTATAGCAGATAGAGGTAAACATGCCCTGCAAAGTATGTTTCTTTTTGTAATGGCCTATCTCATGAGCAAGTACGGCGACAATTTCCCGTGTATCGAGATCATTAATTAATGTATCAAATAATACAATTCGTTTCTTTGCACCAAACCCTGTGAAATAAGCATTTGCTTTCGACGAGCGTTTCGACGCATCCATTACATATATATTATTAATGGCAAAACCCGCCTTGTTGGCAAAAGCCTCTATGGCATCACGCAGTTCGCCTTGTCCTAGCGGTGTTTGCTTATTGAAAAGGGGCACTATCAGGTTGGAATAAAACAAGGTAATAAACAGGGAAACTGCCGTTACAGCCACCCATGCATAAAGCCATGCATATTCGCCTAATGTGTTATATAACCATGCAATAAGAGCCAATATAACACCACCTAAAATGAATGTGATAAAAAGTTCCTTTATCTGATCGGACCAGAATGTCGCTTTCGTTGATTTATTGAATCCAAAACGTTCTTCAATAACAAACGTAGCATAATAGCCAAAAGGCAATGTTATAATATCATTAATCAGATATATTATTCCCAAGAATACTAATGTAAGGACAATCTCATTACTGATATATTGCCGCAAGTATCCGTCAAGCCAGCCAAAAACGCCAAAAGACAAGACTCCCAATAAAATAATGAATGAAAAAATACCCGTATATAAACCAAACAGGCTACTCTCTTTTTGGTATGCTTGTTGGCGGGCGTATTCTTCTTCATTAGACATTATTTCAAATTAAATTTGTATCATACGTGCGTATGTACGATATTTGTATGATGAAATACCAAGCATGGCAAAAGAACCCGTCTCGCTTCCGGGCGATGACAGGCATTA
>JAISES010000265.1 GCA_031263965.1 Prevotella sp.
CGCGAACTGAAAGCAGCTACTATAGAGTCGCGTTTTATGGCTCCCACTGTGAGTACGTTTATTGCATCGGACGGAGGGCTAATCTTTTCCCATTCGGAATCTCCCGAATTTCCGGCAGCTATCACCAGAAGCATTCCCTTGTCGGCTGCTTTGTCGGCAGCGCGGGAAATGAGGGCTGTTTTGCCATCTAACACATCGTGTGTATAATCTTCGGCCGGATTATCAAAATCGTAATAGCCCAAAGATGTGTTTACAACATCAACGCCTAAACTATCGGCAAATTCAATTGCCGTAGCCCAATAATCTTCTTCGACAGGAAATTCGGAACGGGAATCTTCGGAGCTTAACAACCAGAAACCGGCTTCCGGAGCTGTTCCTACAAACTGCATAGGTTTGTTGGTTCCCATGCAGGACAGTACATTCAGCCCATGCTGCCCACCATTAGAGAATATGCCTTCGTCTTCGTATACAAAGCTTTTAGATCCTTTTATATCTAAATTATCGAGCATCCCTATTTGCGGTAAATGATTAAATCCGGCATCGATAACGGCTATTAGCATTCCCTTGCCTTTGTATCCTGCTTTGTGCAGATATTGCCCGTTATTGAGCTTGATGTTATCGATTCCTCTACCATAGTTGTTCCCGAATGAAACCGTTTCTTTTGCCGGATAGTATTGTTCTTTCCTTTCTTTCGGTTCTCCTTTAGGTTTACCTTTCCATACAAATATTGCATCGCTGACGAATGGTAAAGCCTTATATTTCTCTACCATCGAGCTATCAGTACAATGTACGGCGATGGTACCCAGCCATCTGCTTTTTGCAACAACCTTTCCTCCGGCTTTTTCGATAGCCGTTATGTAATCCTGGGATATAGGCAGGTCGGATTCATCTATTTTTATTCCTTGCTTTTGCCTTCTTTCTATCGCTTTGGGGGACAAAAACTGTTCGGGTTTGTTTATTTTGCACGAGGTTTTACCTTTGTCTTTCAATATCAGACGGAATTTGTAGTTGTATTCTTGTGCAAATACAACTGAGACGGCTATAAAGAAACTTAATAGTAATATTGTTCTTTTCATATCGTTTTTGTACATGTTAATTATAGGATGATTTATCCCAATAAAGTATCTTGGGGTTCTCTAAGAGAAAAGGTTCTATTTTTTTATAATCTTCTTCGTTTAAATATTCTTTTATATCGTAATATACCATCAATGATGCGTCTGTTGGAGATAGTCTCATCCTTATCGGATTCATATCCAACGCGGCATAAGCATTTTTAAACTCTTGGCTGTCTTTGTCGATATCAGGCCTTATGAACCAGTCTTTATCTTTTTCAGGAAATAAATTCCCCTTGTTGATAGGTATCCATTTTGTTGTATAAAACTGCAACTGGCTGTCGCAAGCGCCCGCACATACTGTTCTTATTACGCATATGATCCGGGAATCATTGATCAGGGATAAAAGCTTTATCTCGACAGTTCCCGCATCGGAGGTTTTAAATGATACAAAGTCAGCAGATACCGAAAGTCTTGTGATTTTTCCGAGCCTGCCGCGGTCTACAGTCAATTTAGCAGTATCTTCCAATCCTGCTGCGAGGAGGTTTTTTTCGCTTGCTTCCAGTCCATAAATAATACTTTCGGGCATAGACAGGATTATGCTTTTCAGGTCTTGCCCCGAAATAGTGGTTGTAATTGTTAAGAGTATTATGGCTAATAGTATTTTCTTCATTATGTCAGAATCTATTTAGTCCCCAAATATAGGAAAAACATTGCAACGATTATTAAAACGAGATCGATAGCTTTTCCTTTTAAGTTTTTTTCATGGAAGAATATTACACCTCCTGCAAAAGAGACCAGCACACTGCTTCGGCGAACCATGGATACGATGGATATCATCGCATCGGGGTCTGTCAGGGCGTAGAAGTATACAAAGTCGGCAATGGAGAGAAAGGCCGAGACTAACACAATGCTCCATCTCCACCTGAAAGGGGTTGTCGTTTCGCGTTTAGGATACCACAGTATGGTCATTACGGCGAGCATTAACAGGCATTGGTAAAGGTTGAACCAGAATTGCACGGCGGTAGAACTGAATTGCCGCATCAGGAACTTGTCATATAACCCGCTTACGGCTCCGGCTATCGCGGCAAGAATCATAAAGAAAATCCATTTGTTTTTATGGAAGCTGATCCCTTCTTTTTTGCCGGATAGGGATAGCAGGAAAAATGAAATAATGGTTATAACGACCCCAACCCATTGATATAAATTAAGCCTTTCTCCGAAAATAAGCAATGCTCCAGCCAAGGTCATTACGGGGCGGGTGGCATTTATTGGGCCTGTAATAGTAAGAGGTAGATGTTTTATGGCAAAATATCCGAATATCCAAGAGGTAAGGACTATTACCGATTTGATAAATATATAACCGTGGGTTTTTAATGATACTGATGGTACGTATCCGATTGTGCCGGATAAAGTATCCGGTGAAAAAGATGAAATCAGGACAAGAGGAGATAACAATACGGTGCAAAAGAAAGTGTTCAGAAACAGAACAGGGATTACGGCATTCTCATTGACTGATTTCTTTTTACATATATCGTAACAACCTAAAAAAAACGCCGAAACAAAAGCAAGAGCCAACCACATGTTATAATGATCTCCTTTCTTTTTTCAGTACATAATTCAGCCAGATGTATCCGGTAATACCCGAAGCGAGAGATGCCAGTAATATCATTAATTTTGATTCATTGATATAATGCATGTCTCCTTTAAATGCCAGTAATGTTATAAAAATGGACATCGTAAACCCGATGCCCCCCAGCATGCCTACGCCTGAGAGCTCTTTCCATTTTATGTTTCGGGGTAACGAACATAGTCCCGATTTGACAGATATAAAACTAAATAAGATAATGCCCAGCGGCTTGCCGGTGATGAGTCCCAAAAGGATACCCAGGGCAAACGGTTCTCCAACAGACTGATCCCAACGGCCTTCTATCACTATTGCTGTATTCGCTAATGCAAACAGAGGTAGTATAATGAAGGCAACCGGATAGTGCAGGGCGTGTTGCCATTTATTCGATAAGCTTTTTATATCTCCTTTTGTGAAAGGGATTGTTATAGCGAGCAATACTCCTGCAATAGCGGCATGAATACCCGAATTAAGCATAAAATACCACATGATGACGCCTCCAATAATATATGGGATCATATTTTTTATATGGAACTTTTTATTCAAAACAAGCAACACAATGAATATCGCCAAAGCGATGAGGAGATTAACCCAGGATAGCGATGTTGTATAAAAAACAGCTATTACGATAATTGCTCCGAGATCGTCAATGACAGCCAAAGCCGTCAGGAAAACTTTTAATGAAGCGGGGACGCGATTTCCCAATAATGAGAGGATACCCAGTGCGAAGGCAATGTCGGTAGCCATCGGTATTCCAAATCCTGTATGAGTACTGGCGCCAAAGTTGAAGAACATATAAATTCCGGCCGGTATGAGCATTCCCCCAAAAGCTCCCGAAACAGGCAGCATGGCACGTTTTATATTCGAAAGCTCTCCCTCATGGACTTCCTGTATTAGCTCAAGTCCGATCAAAAGGAAAAAAACAGTCATCAAACCATCGTTTATCCAGTCTGCGGCAGAATGCCCCCCTGCATGAAAATCCCATATAGAAAGATAATGGTCGCTTATGCTTGAGTTAGCTGTCAGGATTGAAATGAATGTACATACTATCAACACAAGGCCCCCTGATTTTTCACTTTCCATGAAAGCCCTTAGTGTCCTTCCGCTAAGTATCTTTTCTGTTTTCATTGTATGAATATTTCGCTGTTATACCCTATTTCTTCCAGAAATAAAGCATGTCCGGGTACGGAAATTCCCGCGGCAGAACGGTCTTTCGCTTCTATGATACGCCGCATTCCGTCCGTGTCTAATTTGCCGCGTCCGGCTTCCAGCAATGTTCCTACGATAGAGCGTACCATATTCCGGAGGAACCGGTTCGCTTTGATTGTAAAAATATAGTCATTCCCCGATTGTTCCCATTGCGCGAGCATTATCCGGCAATTGTTTGTCTTAACATCCGTATGCAACTTGCTGAAGCTGGTAAAATCTTCGTACTCGAAGAGTATATTGGCGCAAGCGTTCATTGCATCTATATCGAGGCTTCCGTGTATTTTATATTTCAGAGGATGCAGGAACGGGTCTTTTTCTGTTGTGATGTAATATCTGTATAGCCTGGAGGCTGCATCGAATCGCGCATGGGCATCTTCTTTTACTTCTGCTATTTTGTAGATGGCTATGTCTTTAGGTAAAATGCGGTTTAGCTTGTTGGTCAGCAATTCCGGATTAATATTCCCTTGGCTGTCATCGAAATGTGCAGTCATCATTCCGGCATGTACACCGGCATCCGTACGTCCGGCTCCTACAACAGGCGTAGGAACGCGAAGCAAGGTTGCAAGAGCATTTTCTATCGTCTCTTGCACCGAAATACTGTTAGGCTGTATCTGCCAGCCGCAATATTTCTCACCGTTGTATGCCAGATATATAAAATAACGTCGCATTTTTTAGCTGTTGGCTTATAGCCTATAGCTATTGGCCTTTTTTATTAATCGCTATCAGCCAATGGCTAAAAGCTGTTAGCTTGAAATTATCTTACTGTTATGTGAAAACACGATTGTTTCCGCTCGTGCTTGATATAGCATCTGTCCCGTTCTCTCATATCGTGGAGAACTTGTCCGAGAACAGCCTTGAGCCTGCCGTCATCCAAAGTCCGGGTGTCGGATGGATTAATCTTGTCGAATCTGGTCCATGCGATATCGAATGTCGTTCCATACCGGTGGGCAGAATTATCGCTGGCATTGCCGTTTCTTCTTGCAAGGCCTTTTACATCATCGTTTGTGCGTAAAATGCTTGTTACAACCGGCTTGTAAAGAGGCATTTTTTTGCTGACGAGCGAGTCTCTGAAGTTTAGAGCGATGTCTGATAACAATGAAGCTGCTTTGGGTACTAAATAGGGCATGGAGTGGGTTAGTTTATCTACCCTGTATATATCCAGTTCTCCGGGGATTTTTACCAATCTATCCATGTATCGGGTTGTGTCGGCCCTTGCTTCGAGCGGCCCTATGCCATTCTCATTTGCCGCTTCTATATGCAGATCGGGCAGGTCATCGAATGTCTTGTTATAATTTCCGTTGAAACGGGTATATTTTTTCGGTTCAGAGTCGTTCTTTTCTTTTTTGTTATTTCCGTCGGAACCGCAGGCTGACATCGCAAAAATACCCGGTATAAGTATCCAAATATATTTCATGCTAAAATAAAAATCAGGTACAAAGGTACAAAATAAGGGCTTTTGTCTGTAGCTTAGAAGCTGTTTATATTTTAGAAACTGTTTGAATTTTAGCGAAAAAAATTATTATTCCATATTTTTGTTCTTTTCCCTGTGCGCAATCATAGATTGCTTGAATAAAAAACACTGTGACACCTCCGTGTGCTCTTGTGGTAAAAAGCCCTGCGTAACATCAGTGATTATGTTTTCGCTTTTTTTCTTGGAGCAACAGAACTTTTTCTATATATTGCTGCTGGTTTTCTAATTATTCCTGTCGGAAACATCTTTTTTTAGCAACTTCAAAGAAACATGTTCTTTCTACTTTATGAAAACCCTGTATTATTTTTCTTAAGTACCAAATTGAAATTAGTTTGAATTATTGGTATTGTTTATACGACTGATATTTAATGTTTTGTGCTTACTAAGAGCTTGGCAGGTTTTTTGGTCTTTTAAGCGTATTTTTTTACTTTGATT
>JAISES010000275.1 GCA_031263965.1 Prevotella sp.
AATGGTTTTATACTTTATTGCCATAATAAAAAAATTAGTTTTGTCTGATATTGTTAATACTCCCTGAAAATATGACGTTGTTTTACCCCGTATAATCATTCATATAATTTCTACTTTAACAGATTAAAGAAAGCGAGAAAAATAAGATAATTATTTGGTAATCAAATAGGAAAATATTAAATTTGAAACCAGATCGAGAAACAAACAAATTGAGCAATTATTTCTCTTACACTCCTTGTTAGAACATAAAAACATCGTATCTTTGCAGATGTTATTTTTTAAACAAATCGGATATGAAGTTAATCAAGGCACGTGTTCAGAACTATCGTAGTATTATAGATAGTGGAGAATTTGATATTGAAAAATTGAAAACCATTTTAGTCGGCCCAAATGAGGCAGGAAAAACTGTTTTGCTTAAGGCTTTACAACAATTAAGTAAGCCTGATGATGTGCCTGGTTTTGAAGCATTACGCGATTATCCGAGATCATTATATAATGATATAACCACAGGTAATGTTGATCCGAGCAAAGTAACGATAGTAACTGGTTACTTCGAATTGGATGATGACGATAAAGCCTTATTGCCCGAGGAATTTAAAAATTGCACTTATAAAGTCTGGCGAAATCTGGATAACAAGGGGTATCATGCTTTGGAAAACGCTCCGGCTACAATATCTTTTAAAGATATTAAGACTGATTTAACCCGGTTAGTAGCGCATTTGGATAATAATTATACATCTCCTACCACTATTGCAGAGGGCACTATTGATCCTAAAAAACCAAGTGAGCAATATAAAACATTGACGACAGGGTGGTATGATTTTTCGGAAATATCTGGGGATAAAGCCACTAAATTAAAAGAATGGTTGGATAATATTATACCTTACGTTGAAGAAGGGAATGAAAAGGAAGAAACCCGTCATGCCAATTTACTTGAAAAAGTACAATTCAATAGTAAACATGATGAGGTATTAAAAATTTTAGATAAACGTACTCCGATTTTTATCCTATTTAATAATTATTTTCGAGTACAACCCTCAATACACCTTGAACATTTAGCTCATCGTACAGAGAACAAGATTTTAGATGATGAGTATTACGATTATGGAAATCTTTGTTTACTTAAATTACTCGGCTTTACACCAAGACAATTATCTGATTTAGGAAAAACCCAAAGCCCTCCTGTAAATAAACCAGTGGAACTAAAAGCATATAAAGATGCCTTAGATACAAGGAGTTATCAACTCAATGCTGCAAGCGTTCGATTAACAAACGAAATAAGGACAATATGGATGCCTAACCCTAATAGACCCGAAGCTGATAAACTCAAAGTAACGGCTGACGGACAATATCTTAAAGTGGTAGTAGAGGATGATTTAGGTGTAGATATAGAATTAGACCAGCGTTCAGAGGGTTTTCAGTGGTTAGTATCTTTCTTTGTTGTATTCTTTGCCGAGGCAATGGATAAACATAAAAACGCAATACTATTGCTGGATGAACCCGGAATGAGTTTACATGGTCTTAAGCAACGCGATTTTAGAGATACTATTTCCCGGCTGGCAGAAAAGAATCAGACTATATATACAACTCACTCTCCATTTTTAGTTGGCCCAGATGAGTTAGATATTGTTCGGGTTATAGAAATGAAAAGCCGCAAAGAAGGAACTAAAGTTCATTTAACTTTATCGTCGAGTGATCCTGCCGGATTATTACCATTGCAAGAAGCACTGGGATATGATTTGGCACAAAGCCTTTTCGCTCAGCAGCGAAACCTTGTCATGGAAGGTATTACTGATTACTGGTACTTTGAAGCAACAGCACAGCTTTTAGCAGCAGGGAAAATTGAAACTTTTAATGATAAAATCGCTCTCGTTTTTGCTAATTCTGCGGGGAAAGTAGTTTATTACGCAACTATTCTTTATGCTCATCATCTTAAAATCGCGGCTCTTTTAGATTCAGATGCTGCCGGAGAGCAGGCTGCAAAGCAAGAAACTTTAACGCATACACTTGGGAACAAAAATATTATGCGAACAAAAGATTATTGCGATAACAACATAAACCATCCTGAAATAGAAGATTTATTAAGAGATACACTGGTTGTACTCGTTAAAGATGAATATAATGTTGATGTAGCTGCAACAGTTACAGCGCAACCAGATAGACCGATAATTGATGTTTTTGCCGAAAAAGTTCCTAATTTCTCAAAATATAAGTTAGCAAAAGCATACGTTAGGTGGACACGCAACCATGAATCTAAAGACCTAACAGAAAAGGAACGTACTCAATGGAAGAAGTTAATTCAAGATGTAAATAAAGTTCTAAAATAAGGGGAAAAGCATCTAAATAGTTCCATTTAATGCCCCCCAAATTCGTTTATAATCCTCTCCTGACAATTTTGAACCAACAGGCTTAACATTATTCCAAGTTTCATTTGGTTGTTGAGAAAGCCAATTGTTTACAGTGTCGGTGGACTGGGTAAAGATTTCTCCATTTACAGAAGCATTGTATAGTTCACCTAAACGGTTAGCGATACTTCTTGGTACATTGTTTTTTCTCATAAGCACACCTTCATCAGTGTTTACACCGTAATGTAAATAAGCAGGAAGATTTGCCATTTTTTTCTTTTCAATATCTGATAAATTTTCCCAATCGACACCACTCGTTGGCATTTTTTGCAATGCGGCAAGCCCCCAAGTAGCTGAATTTGCCACAATTTTATAGAGTGCTTTTGTAGCTTTCTGAATAGCTGTTGTGAATTCTATATCCGGATACATTCTTGATGCTATACTGGCTAAATTCCTGCCATTTACCCAATCAATTATCAATCTGGCAATACTGGAACGGTCTAAAGGTTGTCCTCCTTCACTTAAATCCTGAATTGACTTCTTTATCTCATAAGTATTCAGCATTATTCCCACAAGGTTTTGCATTGTTTGGTTGTTTTCAGAAAACAGTTGATTCCGTTGCCAATCTTGTGGGCTAATATTAGATGAAGCTAACCTGCCTATCATCTGACGTACAGAAACAGAAGAGAAGCCTGTTTCGTCTGCTCTTTTTGCATCCGCTAATGATAAAGTGTTTACATATCTACGTAAATTATCCCGTAAAAAGTTTTTT
>JAISES010000287.1 GCA_031263965.1 Prevotella sp.
GTAGTATTAAACGAACATACGTTAGGGTATATCTTGCCTGAATTACCGGATAGCGTGCAAGTATTGCATTTATCCATATTGAAAGGTGCTCCATTTGAATTGTACCCGGATTCAAAGATGATAAGCAGTAATGACAAGGTAAGGTTGGCTTCTGAGCAAGATTTTGATGATTTCAGGGTATCATTTGACGGGTTTAGAGATAACGATAAATACGAATATTCCAATAATATATGATGATGTGATATGGGAACAAGAACGTATGTTTACAGGGTATCATTCAAAGAACCTATCAACGGGAAAACTGATTATATTTTCGGATCACTTGCCGCCATATATGACACATTTACGCCTTGTCAAGTAGGTTGTAAGGTTCAAAGGCTATGGAACTGTCGGATAACGGATGAAAACCCGTATGTCGGGCGGAAATGCACTATATCAAAAGAACCTTTACACAGGAAGAAGCAAGAAAATAGTAAATCATTAGGGCTATAAATGAATAATTTGTAATTTTGCACTATGACAAACCAAAGAGTACATTTGACAAAAGAAGAAAAGGCGGTATTCCGTGGCATTATCCAGAAGGGTAATGAGCGCCCCGCTGGAATAACAGATGCCTGTTTCTTTCTCTGTGTTATTTCATTGCGTCAAAAGGGGCTTATAGAAGCCATAATAAATTACAATAAAATAGTTGACGTGAAGGCATCGTACATTGGTGTCGCTTATTATTGCGAGAATCCGACACTACGTAACCCGGTGGACTGGTATAAGATTGTTACTACAATAGCGCTGATATTGACAGCAATTGCAACCTCTATCGCATTGTTTATAGGGTGTCAAGCATTAAAATGATTTAAAGCTACGGCAAATTATAGCAAATACTTACATTGTGCACATATTTTTTAATGCTGGAGATTATTTTTTTTGGAGATATTAATTTCTTTCGTACTTTTGTCAGATTATTAAATTATACTAAATATGAAAACAAAATTAACTATTTGGCTTTGCTTGATAGCGCAGGTAGCAGGAGTTAACGCTTTTGCCCAAGAAAACAGATTATCCTTTCCTATAAATGAGGACAAGAAGGAAGAAATTAGTGAAATTGTAGAAATCAATTTAGCTAAAGATAAGCTATATTCCAACGCACAAGAATGGATAACAAAAACATTCGGAGACTATAAAAGTGTTATTCAATTAGAAGACCCATCTAATGGGAAACTTATAATAAAGGGGAATAGCAAGATTAAATATGTAGCACAAGGCAGTTTGGGGGCAACAAAAGAAAAAATGAATTATGCTATAACCATTGATTGTAGAGACAATAAATATAGATATGCAATATCAGATATTGAAATAACCCAAACGTTTAGTGTTCTTGGCGTTCTATCCGATTTAAAAAAAACGCATAATTCTCACTTAGAGTCCATGGATAAATACGAACGAGATAGGCAAATATCTCAAACAATATTAGATTCGTTATTAGCGATCAACGTTGAAAAATTTAAGAAAAAAGAAAGACAAGAGGTAGAAGGGAAAATCGCAAAACAGCAAAAATCAATTGAAAATACAAAAAAGTTTATTGTTGATTCATATGGCTTTTGTAAAGAGGAATACGATATAATGCAACTTATTATTTCAACTTTAAAAAAATCAATGGCGAAAAACGACGATTTTTAATATGGTAAAGCCTAAAAGGATGCAGGGGTGAGTCTTGCGGTTCGCCCCTTCCTTTTTTACGCCCCTGACCGTTAATTTTGTTTTTCCGCAAAAGTGTTGTATATTTGCAATGAAATTATAGGGCGAATTGTTTGAGGCAAGTGTCAGGTTCAAATCCTGAATCGTTCACGTGGATAGGTTTAAGGGGGAGTAATCCCCTACCGTTCTGCACCTCGCTTCATAAGGACTGTGCGATAACAGTCCTTTATTTTTTCCATGCTGTTCTCAATAATCCCGATTTATCCATATAGTAAATATCTGGCATTTCATTAATTCTGCCTGTTTTTCTCATTCTACCGGCTTCCCTGATAATAGCGTTTCGTAAATCAGCCAATTTTTCAACACTGGAATCCCAGTAAAATATTGCGTTATCCGCTTTCCGGGCATCTCTTATTGCTTTTCTTATTGTTTCCTCGTTAGCATTATCTATCAGTTTAATATCCCATGTTTTGGCATCAAAATTTATATCCGGGCTTGTTCGATAGCTACTTTCCGGTAAAAATTCAACTTGTCTCCCGTTGTACTTTGCAAGCATTTTTCCGACAATCTTTTCAGCCTCCCCCCCTCCGCCTTTCTTAGAAAAATTATGTTCCTTATGATAAACATTAAATCCGCAGCTAATTTCGTCAAAATACGCCTTCGTCCAATCTTCCGAATCGTACGCCTTATATTTCAGTTTTGCCTCTTTTAGTAACTCGGTTCTACCAATCACGTTTGTTCTATTTACGGAAATGTGCGCAAAGTTAGCATTATCTTTCAAGAAATACGGTAACGTTCCCCTGTTATTTGCCTTTTCAATCCTGTCGTTATTATCTGTTATCCATTTTTTGAAGTTACCCGGCATATCCTTTATGGAGTTCACGCTATTGTCCGTCGGCTCCTCCCCGTTCAATATCCGCTCGTTGTCGGCTTCCATTTCCTCCTCTGTTTTTAGGATAGAAACAGCGTGGCAACGACATTGCGGGTGCCAGCCGGTAAATTTGAAATCCTTCGGGTATTTCCCTTTCAGTTCGTCACAAATATCGGCTATCGGGTGATTGTTGGATAATCTTATCTCGATGCCCACAACAAAATCAAACTGCTGCCAACGTGTGTAATCGGAGGTTCTGTACGCCATGTTGGTTTCAGTACGGGCGAGGCGCATGGCGTTTTTATGGCTCGACCGGTAAACGCCAGCACCGGGGTGATACGCCTTCGCATTTTGGGATAAATGGAGTTGCCCATGTTCATCACGTACACGCCTGAATAATTTATCAGGGGCTTTCAGGTATTGTTTCAGGTTACGAGCCATTTCAGCCGCTGGAATCCCATCACGAAGCCCCATGTCAATACCCATCTCGATTTCAGCTTTGAATTGACTGGAATAGTTCCAAATCCTATCCGACAGGTTTAGCCCGGCTGTTTTACGCTGGATAAACGCCTCTAACGCCTTATCATTATTGCTGTAATACTTACGTTCCTGCGCTTTCGACAAACGGCCTTTATTCTCACCGAAAACAAGGTCACATAGTGCATTATTTTTGTTGTTAGCTAATGTCCATCCTGACTGGGCACCGTTTACAATAACCGTTGTCATGCCGCTTTCAAGGCTTGACAATAGTTTTTTTATCCTCTCCTTTGTTGCAGGGTAATCGGCGAAAGAAAATGGCTTGTCGGGGTTGAAATCGTGCAGAGATGCACCGATAGCGGCAGCTTCTTTCGCCGCCGTATCGAATACCTTGTCAATCTGCTTTTGTGTTAAACCGAGATTGACAAGATGCTGTTTATCCCATTTATTCAGCCCTGCCATTTCTTAGAATAAACTATAAACTTTACCAACGTAAGAGTCTATTTCACCGACAAGCCACCCTACATAATACGCGAACACTTCGTCATTTTCAAAATCGGCAAATTGTCCCCTATCGTGGAATATTTTACCTATCACGTGCACGCTTTCGTGCGCTATTACATTGCATGTTGTGCTCGGGGGTAATATTACATAGTAATCCGATCGTTCTTTCTGGAAAACAAAGCCGTCACAGATTTTTCCCAAATCTTCATCCGGTAAATTGGAGCAATACTGCCGGATTCGCTTTTCATCGACATATTTGTCAGGATTATCCGTGATAATTATGTGAATATCACACAAAAACACGTCAAGTTTTATTTTCTTTTCCTTGTGCATCTATATTCGTCCTTTATAGTGTAGGTTCTGTTATATCTCTCATTTCGTCCCGTTCTATTTCTGAAAGTTCGGCATCGGTATCATCTACCCATCCGAGCCGCTTGATGGCTGTTTTACGGCTTGCAATGGCCTTCCCGCCGGTCGCGCTTATACCGTTACTGATATTGTCCTTTTCTTCCGTCATCGTGAAGGGAGTAATGATATTTTTAACCTGCACGGCATCAAATGCTTTCGCCAGTTTCGGGAACATGATCTTTGCAAATGACCGGATAACATTTACCTCTCTGTCAAAGTATTCAATCCACATGCCCTGCTCTTGTAGCACCTTGATTATCGCGTCGACGAACATGTACCGCTTTGCCTCACCGCTCGCCGGGGCAGCCTTCATTTCGTCGAAACTGAAATTAGGTAGCTGTATATCTGAAAAAAAGGCTTTTTCAAGTCCTTCGGTTTGAAATCTCAGGCTTTCGACGGCCTGTTCCCATGTTTTGTATCCCGACTTTCCTTTTGATGATAATTTCAGTATAACTCTTTCATCATCATCTTTTTCGTCTCCGAAATTGATTTTTTCATCATCACACACCTCGTAAACGGGGACAGAGTTGCGGCGCAGGTAGTTTCCATTCCGGCTGTACGCCCACTCGATTTCGATCACATTGTTACTATCTTCCCATACCGGGGTGAGCCGGTTTCCATAAATGGCAGGTATTTTCCCGATAAGCGTTATATCTTCCTTTTCGACTTCCTCCCATAGTCCATCACCAAAGCGCCATTTACGATGCTCCGTGGACGTGTACGAATCGAAATAGGTTATGGACTTCCCGTTTTCTTTCCGCGTGTATTCAAATGATAGGGCGATCATATCGCCGTATTCGTCCA
>JAISES010000300.1 GCA_031263965.1 Prevotella sp.
ACCTCGCCATGCCGCCGAAATCATTGCTTCGGGGTTAAAAGAGTTGGGGCTCATGAAAGGTGATGTGAAAGAAGCCGTAGAGTTGGGTGCACACGCCCTCTTCTTTCCGCATGGTTTGGGACACCAGTTAGGATTGGATGTGCATGATATGGAAAACTTTGGCGAAGATTATGTTGGTTATGACGACACTGTGTATAGAAGCGACATATTCGGCTGGAGCGCTTTGCGTATGGCTCGCGAACTGAAACCCGGATTTGTGATAACCGTAGAGCCGGGTATCTACTTCATTCCGCAACTTATTGATATCTGGAAAAGCGAAAAACGCTTTGAAGATTTTATCAATTACAGTAAGGTAGAAACTTATCGTGATTTCGGAGGTATCCGAATCGAAGATGATGTGCTGGTTACGGAAACTTCACATAAAGTATTAGGTCCTCATTTGGAAAAAGGAGTTGATGAATTGGAAGAGATAATGAAAAAATAACGTCTCAAAATTTATTCAGAAAGTTTTGGAACAATATTAACTAATCACCGTGAATGGCAAACTGAACTGTAAATTATGAATGTTTTAATTATTGGACGTGGCGGACGTGAACACGCTATTGCATGGAAGGCAGCACAATCGCCGCTGGTGTCTCAAATCTTTGTAGCGCCGGGGAGTGCTGGCATGAGCGAGCATTATAATTGTGTCAATATCAATGAGACCGATAATGCAGGGTTGCTTGACTTTGCCAAACTACAGCAAATAGATCTGACCATCGTAGGCCCTGAAGCAGCACTGATGAATGGAGTTGTAAACGATTTTCGAGCAGCAGGTCTCACTATATTTGGGCCGGATAAAGCAGCCGCCATGATTGAAGGCAGTAAATCGTTCGCAAAGCAATTGATGCAAAAGTACCATATTCCGACCGCTGCCTTTGAAATTTTTTCCGATTATGAGAAAGCAAAACAATATGTGGCAGGGTCAGATATGCCTGTTGTAATCAAATTCAATGGATTAGCAGCAGGCAAAGGAGTAGTGATAGCTCAAACCGAAGCAGAAGCGATTCAGGCATTACACGAAATATTGCAGGAGAAGAAATTCGGCACTGGCGATGTAGTTATTGAAGAGTTTTTGAGGGGACCTGAATTTTCACTTATGGCCCTGGTAAACGGCGAACAGGTAGTTCCTCTGCCTGTTGCACAAGACCACAAGCGCGCTTTCGATAATGATGAAGGACCTAATACGGGCGGTATGGGGGCCTATTCTCCTGTGCCGATTATTTCGCAAAAAGCTGTAACCGAAGCCATAACAAAAATCATGCAACCTACAGCTAAAGCCATGGTTGAAGAGGGGAGGCCATTTTGTGGCGTACTCTATGGCGGACTTGTCTTAACAGAGTTCGGTCCTAAAGTGATTGAATTTAATGCCCGTTTCGGCGATCCTGAAACTGAAGTGGTGCTTCCTAAAATCAGTAGCGACCTGGTGCAACATATTTTGGATGTGTTAGCCCACCGTCCCACTGTCGTAACTTGCTATGCCCATTTTTTTCTGGGAGTCGTAATGGCCTCAAAAGGGTATCCCGGCAACTTCACAAAAGGAATCCCGATTCAAGGACTCCCGTTGAAAAATACTGTTTTCCATATGGGGACGGATCAAGAGAATGGGCAATGGGTAAACAGCGGCGGCCGAGTACTGTTTGTACTGGGAGAGGGCAAAACTGCGAAAGAGGCTCAGGAAGATGCCTATAGGGCTGTTGATCAAATTGATAGCGATAATCTGTTCTGTCGAAAAGATATTGGATACCAAGTCATAAATTATTAATCTGTTGCAAATCAGTAAAATGAAACGAGAAACTACTATCCCGCAAAAAAAAATATACCTGTTACTCCTGAGCCTGTTGTCAGGCTTGCTGTTGTGGCTTTCATGGACACCTTCCGGTTTTCCGGTTCTCATCTTTTTTGCCTTTGTGCCCATGCTCTTCATTAGCGACCTGTTGCTGCCACGGCATAGTAAAGTGTCGCTCTGGCACGGCATTATTTACACACTTCCCGGTTTGCTGCTTTGGAATGCCGGTACTACATGGTGGATATGGAACAGCACGCCGCCCGGAGCTGTGGGTGCTATTGTACTCAACTCCTTTTTTATGTCAATAGTGTGGGGTTTGTGGCATTGGAGTCGCAACCAGCGCATTCCCGAACCGGCAAGTCCTGTCATCCTGATCACTTTTTGGATAAGTTGGGAGTTGCTTCATCTTCATTGGGATTTAACCTGGCCCTGGCTCAATCTGGGCAACGTATTTGCTTCCGTTACCACATGGGTGCAATGGTACGAATATACGGGTGCATTTGGCGGTACGTTGTGGGTGTTAGCAGCCAATTTCCTCATTTACTACACACTCAAAGCGATTAGAGGCACCACAAAAATGAAAACTATTATCACAAGCGTTTTAGTGGCATGGCTTGCTGTGCCATTGGTCGTTTCATTCTTCATCTATCAGCACCACACGCCAACGCAAAGCGGTGTGGGAATTGAAGCAGTGGTGGTACAGCCCAATACGGATGCTTGGGAAGAGGAGTATGCTATGAGCCATACCGAACACATTATGCGATTGCTCGCTACAGTACAGCAGCAGGTTACGCCTGCCACACAATTGATTGTTTGTCCCGAATCGGCGTTGCCGCATAATCTCTACGAGCATATTCTTTTGACCAAAAATTATACCTCCGAAAACAGTGCTTACGTTCCCTTTATCCTTTTAGACTCGCTGATAACGCATAATTCCAATCTCAATTTCATTTTGGGTTTATCCACTGTAGAAGTTTACAATTACAAAATTTCTCCTACTTGCCGAGAAGTCGGTAATGGAAAGTTTCTGGAATATTACAATACCTCCTGCTGCTACAATCGACAGCAAATTAACGGCCTGTATCACAAAAGTCGCTTAGTGCCGGGAGTAGAAAAAATGCCTTTCCCAAAATTATTCGGCTTTTTAGAATCTTTGGTAATTGATTTGGGAGGTACCAGCGGATCGCTGGGTCGTGACAGCGCACAACACACTTTTACACTGTACTTGAATAATGACAGTTGCAAAGTGGGCGCGCCGATATGCTATGAATCAATTTACGGCGAACTCTTTGGTGGTTTTGTGCGTCGTGGGGCACAATTGATGTGTGTGATTACCAACGACGACTGGTGGGGCAATACCCCCGGCCACAGACAACACTTTCTTATGTCCAAACTGCGGGCAATAGAGTGTCGCCGTACCATATTACGCTCGGCCAATACCGGAATTTCCGCTATCATCAACGAACGCGGCGATGTACTGCAACAAACGAAATACAAAACCCGTATCGCCCTGAAACAAACGGTCTATCCCAACGCTCAAATTACCTTTTATGCCGCACACGGCGACTATATAGCCCGCTTCGCTTTCTGCATGGCTGTTTTGTCGTTCTTATTTGTTATCGTCCTCATGTGCCTTCGTATTTTCGCTCGCAAAAAATGTTCTTCATTGTTGCGATTTTTTAAGTCATAGTTTGTTCATTCAAACCTGTTTATTTGATGCATTTTTGCGAAAGTCAGAAAAAAATGACAAAAAGAGGTTCTTCAAGAGGGTTGATTTTCTTTTCTACCCTGTATAATAATACTGATAATTGAGGATTTACTTAAAAAGAAGAACAATTTATCAAAAAAATAGTATTGAAAATCAACAATTTCCGATTTTTATTGATTATTTCTATATTTTTAATTGGACAATAATGAATTGAATTATTTTTCTTTGTATTTTTGCCGAACAATAATAATTAAACTTTTTAAGTTATGGCTTCATTTTCTTTTTTTCTTCCGGAAAAATTCTCTTTAGAGAACAGGGAACACATATATTTGTTACAACAGGCGTTAACCGCGCTGAAATACGAAATTGTACAGCAAGAAATAACAGATCGGGAATATGGAGAGAGTACCAAAGTAGCGGTAGCAAGTTTTCAGCAAGCACATGCTTTGGGAATAACTGTTGCTCCATCTTCGGATACCATTAGTGCTATTAACAAAGAGTTACAACAATTATACAGGATTTTTGGGATTTTCACCAATAAATCGAGCATGCCTGTATTTGCAGCAACAGCAGTACTTTTGATTGACGGGAAGGAAACAACCAGTGAATTGACTTTGCAAGACGGTTCTTTCCGGTTTTATCCTACATTTGGATCTTACTATCTTGATGCAAGGGGGCAATTGCGTTACTATCCCAAAGTGGATATAAAGATTTATCAAAATGGAAATTCGGAACCTGTTTTTACCTCATCTTCATATATTTCCGAAATAGAGACTGTGTTTAATTTTACCTCCGATCAGGTTATATTGACAGATTCTTTCTATGACATCTGTTATGAAAAGTTGGATAACTATTACAAGAGAACCCCCAATGCGGTTGGAAAGTCAGGCGATGTAAACTTTACCATCGAAAACTTATGGGAATGTTCCTCTAAAGATCTTAAGCAAATCTCTCTGGCAACCGGCATTAATATGGAAACCCTTATGCAATTGATAATAGGACAAAAGTTAAGTACATGGCAAAAAGAAGAGAGCAACAAGAGAGATAGTACAATAAATGAGGCAATAACTCCTGCTGTATGTTTCGCCCTTTTATCGCAAAACAGCATAACGGCCATGCCACAGCAACTCTATCAGGATATTGATGAGAAACAAGAGTGGACGGATTATAAAAATAAACTTGTTAATATTGCGGAAATAGGGCTTACGCAACTATCTCCGACGAATATCGCAGACACACTTACAACAGCCTCCCAGTTAAATCGTATTCCCTTTTTAATGATAGACGATATAGAAAATATTTCCGACAATATTATTGAGAACAATGAAAATGTACGGGGAGTTGAACCACTACTGGCAGGAGGCCAAAACATTACGAAACTTATTGAAATAGCAGAAGCAGCCTACGGTTTTTCTCTCTCGAGCAATCCGAAAAAAGATGTGGTGACCAAATTTATAGATAACAGTACCAATTTTAATGCCTTTATTGCTGATTTAGAAAGTAATAAAACCCAAGACGATGGAACAGATGAACTGGTTGCGGTTTTTAACCTGAGTCGCGTTACCCGTAATTTTACCCCTTTGATAGAGAAAATACTGGACAGTTATAAGGATGATATAAAAAACGATATTCGTTATGTGGCAACTTTTTCCAAAGTGAACTGGGAAGGGATAATTATTGGTAATAATACTAATGGTTCCGGATATCCTGAAGATTTTACAAGTGTCGATGAGTATGCTCAATTCCTTGTCAATGTATGCCAGGAACTTTACACGGATATTGCCACAATATCTCTATTGATAGAAGATTCGGAGGAATTGGGACTTAACAAGTTATCGGAAATTAGAAATGCGCTGCTTGCGAATACGAATTTTAATCTTCTTACCAGCAACTATGATGCACTTGATTTGGCCGATGATATGGATGCCATCTCAGAGTTACGGCAAATACAGGAGATTTATCGAATTACCCCCACTCCAGAGGCTGTAAGAGTGATGTTTAAAAATAAGATCACCTCCGCTAGTCAAGTCTATTTTATGGGTAAAAGAGAGTTGGAACACAGATTGAAGGATTCTTCCCTCTCGCAGGCAAATATTGATTCTATTTTTGATGCGGCAAGTGGAAGATTTGCTAACAACTTAAATGCTTTCTTTCATATTCAGTCTCTTTTAAGCCATGCATCGCTCATGGCAATAGGCGGAGCAAATAAAGAAAATTTAAAAGATAAATTTCCCAATCTGAAAGATCTTTTTAACGAGTTGGATTATTGTGAATGCGAACACGACAGTTCGGTATATAGTGCCGCTGCCTATCTGGCTGATCTGTTGAATTTTTTAGAAAATCGTACTGTTCAGTCCGGCAAAACAGTAAAGGATTTTCTGTACTATGATCAAGGAAATCCGGATAATTTACTGCGAAGAAAAGATATTGGCAAAATATGGCTCAATACTCAAAATACCAATACAGTACTTCCATACATAGATTTGGTGTGTGAAGTTTTGGAAGAGGCGGTTTTAAGAATTTCGTATGCCGATTATGAGCGTGAAGAAGAAGAGGATTACCAAACCACTTTAACTGCAAAAGAATTGCTTGCTGCTCCGGAGCATATTTTAAGAAATAAGTATCAGAATGATATTACGGCATACGACATTTTGAAAGAGAAATCATATCCCATGTTTGCTCCGTTAAATCTGTGGCAAACAGAGATAAGGGCATATTTAAAATTTATGGGCATAGAACGTTACCAGTTAATGGAAGCGTTTCAAGGTCATGACAATGCATCTGGAACCTATACCCCCACCCATGCAAACATTGCGGCCGAATATTTTGGATTGACCTCTTTAGAAGAAAATCTTATTATTACATCAACACAACCCGCAGAATCGGAAGATCTAAGAGAGACAGAAGAACCAGAGTCCGCGAATGATTCTAACAATCCATGGCATACAGAACTCAAAGAGGATAAAGGATTATATAAAATGCCAATTGCCGATTTTCTGCAAGATAGTGGATTGTCTGTTCCTGAACTGATTGATATTTGCAACTATTATTATGGCGATACTTCCAATATTATCCGTTGGGTGCAACTGACCTTGGAAAGTTTTGAAGATTGCAGCTATACAAATAAAGATATTTCCGGTAATAATGCTTCGAGTTTTGACCGTGCACACCGCTTTATACGGCTCTACCGCAAATCGGGATGGAAAATTTGGGAACTGGATCTGTTACTGCGCAGTTCGGTTGCTCACTTTAACACGCAAAATCTGGAGGGGTTGGATAACTTAGATGCGGAAACATTATCAAACTTAATGCTCTTTAAAAAACAACAGGAAACATTAAAATTATCTGTAGAAGAATTGCTGGCATGCTATGCAAAAATTAACACCGAAACGATTATCGAAAAGGGGAAAAAGAAGCCCTGCCTGTACGATCGCCTGTTTTTACAAAAATCGTTGTCTGATCCGATAAATCAAAACCTGTCAAATATAAAACAAGGAAAGGAAGGCGCATCTCTTAACGATAACGACCAACCTCTGATTACGGCCTGCTTATCCTTAAAAGAATCCGACTTTCAATTTTTACAAAGTAAATGGGATAAATCAAACCCATATGACCTTTCCTATCTTACTTTTCTCTACCGACATGGCATATTGGCCAAGAAATTGAAAATATCGGCAGAAGATCTGTTTACGGTATTTACCTTACTTAATGAAAACATTGTATATGATGACTATTACACCCTCTCGGTTATCGATACTGTTATAGCTACCGTAGCAAAAATAAAAGCCTCTAAACTTACGATAGCCGAATATGAATATCTGGCTTTATATACCTGTCCGGAAAGTACCTCAACAAGAGATGTAACCATTTCTTACAAAGCTCAGGAGCTTGCTTTAAGCAAAGAAATTCTGGATCAATACACTACTCTTTTACAGTCTGCTCTCAGCAAGGCTATAAGGCCGCCTGCAGAAAATGATTTCTTTAAAGATGAAGAAGCTTCGACAGAACATTGGGAAGCCTCAATCCCCTACAAAGAATATTTTACCGATTATCTGCTGGCAACCGAACAGTACAGTCTGGAAGACATTGAAGAATTAATCCGTATTATAGAATGCGTTTCCGATAAAACAGATAATGAAATAGATGTGTTTACAAAACAGATGTTTATTTCAACCGATTATTTCCCTGTACAAATCAATCTTCACAAAGAGTATCCACTTGAAAAAGAAGCTCTCATAGTAAGGTACAAAAATGTGGGATTCTTTGTAGATGCAGGCCTGTTATCCGCAACGGTGATCAATTATTTTTCGGAATGGTTTGAACTGTCGGCTGTTACCGTGCAGTTCTATTTGGGGTACTATTTGGGGCCAAAATATTTACAGGGCACCTCTTTTAGTGACATGTTACTCAATGCTTTTGAAGGAACAAATGGAAGTCTGCTTTTACTATCCCTTCATAAAGTATCCTTACTGATTAACAAAAAGCAGATTTCGGAGGCCGATTTGGCACTGCTGCTGGATATGCCCATGCCAACAACCCAACAACCATTTATCTGGTATAATTTTACCCTGTCTGTCCCCGATGGCAATACATTAACTGATTTTCTGAAACTGGATGCTCTACTAGCTTTGCAGAAACGGTACGGCACAATGGGAGAAACGGATACGCTGTTTTCCTTACTCAGTAAATTTGCCCATGGAACTCTGGAAAACAACCTGTTCTTTGCTTTGCTTTGTCAATTGACAAGTTGGGACCCTGTTCAATTCAAGCAATTACAGCAAGATGATGCCTTGCATTACAAGCTGAATGATTTTTACGATCCTGAAACCTATCAAAAAATGGGGCAATGCTTAGACATAATAGACAAAACAGGGGTAACTGTCAGTTTCATAGAGACATGGAAGTTGCGGGATAATGACGAATCATTAATAGCCCAACAAGTAAAAGGAGCTGCCAAGGCGCATTACGATTTGGATACATGGCTGGATAAATTGCCTGCCATACAGAATCCTATTCGAGAAGCCAAAAGCCACGCCTTGTCCTCATTTCTGATTGCCTGTTCCATGAGAGGCGAAATTGATTCTTTACGCTGGAATGATCAAACAGAGCTCTATAACTACTTCCTGCTAGATACCGAAATGAAACCGATTATGAAAACTTCCCGTTTGGTACAGGCTACGCTCTCCGTGCAACTGTTTGTGCAGCGGTGTTTGTTAGGACTTGAAAATAGTGCCATAAAAACGAATGAGGATACGTGGCAGCAATGGGAATGGATGAAAAAATACAGAGTATGGGAAGCCAACCGGAAAGTATTCCTCTATCCCGAGAACTGGATAGAGCCGGAGTTGAGAGACGACAAAACGCCTTTCTTCAAGGATATGGAAGACGAACTCAATCAGGGTGATATTACCAACGAACTGGCAGAAACCGCATTTGAAAACTATCTTCAAAAATTGAAAGATGTATCCAATCTTTTTGTGTGCGGGATATATCGAGAATTTGTAAATGGCAATGACGGACAATATAATGGGGGATTGATCCTGAAAGCCTCCAAAGTAGATACTACCCATGTGATTGCCCGTTCCAGAAGTACTCCCTATCAATACTATTATCGGGCCTACGATGCTATTGGCAAAAAATGGTCTTACTGGGAATCTGTCGAACTTGATATTAAGGGGGATGTGGTGATTCCGATGATATATAACCGGAAATTGCACCTTTTCTGGTTATCGCCCGTGCAAAAATCGAAGAATAGAAATACAGGAGGCGAAGTAGGAGACAAGAGAGCGCCCGTGAACTATACAGAAATACAGTTAGGCTGGAGTATCCTGAAAAACAGGAAATTTACGGCGGTAAACTACTCTTCAAAAAAAATGCTCATCAAGGGACAGACTGTGACCGATACTTTTTCTCTTATAGCACAATATATCGAAGCACGAAACGAGATAGAATTTTCTGTTCTTCAACACATGGAGGATGGAGATATGACTGTAGAAGAAAGAACTTCGACAGCCTCCCTTCTTACGGGCAAGTTCTTTTTTAATGAGAATGTCTATCGAGTCAACAGTATTATACATAATGCGAAAGATATTCCCGATGGAGGATCCCAAGATGATGATTTGAACACTGAGCAAAAGACTTTCAAAGTCATAGCCAAAGAGATGAGTGTGGAAGAACGTACGGAATTGAAATTTGTAGAGGGTAATTATGACAGATGGGATGAAATAACACGGAATGATCCTGATGATTCTACTATTACTTACTATTATTATGATTATGTTATACGTTATCCAAATGCTGCCTTACTCGCATCTCGACTTTACTCCAGGACAGGCAATTTCTATTTTGATCTGAACAATGAATCCTGGTTTCCAATCTATTCGATACTGGAAACCCAAAACAGACCGATCTCCATCAAAATGCTTCACCATCCTGACGGAGAATGGCAGG
>JAISES010000321.1 GCA_031263965.1 Prevotella sp.
GTCTTGTGTCATAGCCCCGTTACTGTTATACGCATACTCAGTGGCTGCATTGCTGTAATTCTTAAAGTCCATCGAGGTATTCAGGGCTATATCGGCTGCGGCATCACTTACGGTCTTCAGTTGGTTGCCTGTATAGTTCATCGCCAGGTTATCTATCATTCCGTAAGTTGCATAGCCGTCATATTACCGTGCTTGTCGCAAGAAACCTCTTAGCACAAGTTACGGCATAACCTAAACTTGCGCCAGCAGGGATTTCGAACACTGATGGTCACAGACCTGCGCCGACATGTGCCAAGATTATTTATACTATTCTGTTTTAATAGTATCTGAACCTTGTACTATATCTGGATCATACCAATTATGTATGCGCCATTCGATTACCATATTTTCGCCAATAGATTTAATATTAATAAAATAATTATATTTTGAGTATGGGAACATCTTCCAAATCTTTATCTTATCATAAGTTATTGTTTTGTATTTAACCTCAAATCCATTATAGCCATATAAAGGAGGCATGTCTGAAACTTTAGACAGATGGTAAAATAACATTCTATTATCATTAGTGCCATTTACTGTTTCTCCATGCCAATAAATATAAGTATCGAAAGTGAATTTTTTATCTATGAATATTTCATATCTATCGTTTGTAATACCCAATTTATCAACAAGTCGTCCCACACCATTTTTACCAACAACAAATAATATTGATAATACTATAAAAAACATAATAACTCCTATTATTAGAAATATAATTTTATATTTTTTCATTTCATTATATTTTGAAGTTTTCCATTTAGTACACTCGCATTTCCTCTAACTATATCATAGTTTTCAACTCCTAATTTACGAGTATAAACTGTAGGCCCAACGAAATTACCTCCTGCTACTGTTCCATAATATACGTTTTTTGACGTACCAAAATAACCATATATAGGGGAAACACTATTAAATTTATCTGTACTATATGAAGGTCCGGCACTTCCTCCTTGCCCTGCTGTAAAAGCAACTGATGGTTGATAATCAAGAAATTTTTCCGCAAATGTAGATGAGTTGCATCCGTAAAAAGCAGCAACACTGTTATCTTTACTAAAATTGAAATTAATATTACTCCAACCCTCTCCTTTTAATTGGTTTTTACCACCATCAGTCGTAGCATATTCCCCAGATGTTTTAACATCAGATCGAGGCCCATCTTCTGCTCCTGAATGTCCCCAAAAAGAGGCTTCTGCCGTTTGTCCATATCCATTTTTTGTCGCATCTGCAACCATATTATTTACTCGTTCTCCAAGTGTACCCAAATCTCCCAGTTCTTGGATATAAACATGATCTTTTGTTTTGTCAAATCCTTTCTGTTTTTCAATTTCCCGCTGTCTTGTTTCTGCTGCCGCTTTAAAACGTTCGTCACTGGTTGTATAAAATATCATATATACATCCATTCCATCAGGATCGATGTATTTCAGTGGGTTGTTAAGGCAATACGCATACGGACTGATCGAATAATACTTCTCTGCCATTGGATCAATCGTTGTAAAATACCAGTCAGGTTTCCATCTTGCACTGTAATCATACATATTCAGCCCGTTTCTAGCATCCAGTTCTTTACCATTGTACTTGTACGGCTGTACATCCTGCCCCATGGCATCCGCAAAAGCTGTTCCGAGCGGATAATACTGCGTGCTCTGAACTACCGATGCCGCCGCATCGGTCACTATCCGGTTATTACCCAGATGATCAGTGATGTAAAAGTAATAATTTTCTGATTCATAATAATCCCCATCAACCAATATTCTTTTCAGTGAATCATTCTTATAAATATTGTTCCATATACCCCGCACAGCAAAAACCGGCAGGGTTGCTCTTTTTATAGGGGATTAAAAAATCCTTAAACTAATCAACCTCCGGGATAACAGAACCCGAAGGACAAGGGGTTTATTCTTCATCAAAAAACTTATTCAATCATAAAACGACTTTTGTTGTTTTAGATAATGCACGGATACATAAAGCTAAAGATATCAGGGAAAGAATACCTTATTGGCAAAACAGAGGGCTGTATATTTTCTATCTTCCACCCTATTCGCCACACTTGAATATCGCTGAAACGCTTTGGAGAAAATTGAAGAAAGAATGGATTAATCCCGAAGATTATCTGACAAAAGATAATCTCTTTTATGCTGTAAACAGATGCATGGCTAATGTGGGGGGTAATCTGAATATCAAGTTCTCGCATTTTAATTTAAAATAATTGTTGATGAATACTTATCAATATTCTATTTTTGTTATTGAAGTTATCTTGACTTTTTATTATTTGCTACTATCATTTGTAAATGCCCTCTTTGTCATTTTGAACGGAGTGAATTGCAAATCGCTGAAGCGAAGGCGAAGCAAAAATCTCATAAAAACCGAGATCCTTCGTTCCTCAGGATGACAAATGAGCTGAATTCTAAAAAGTCTGGATAACTTCACCTAAAAGGATGAGTAGATTTCTATATATGAAAAATTTATCCAAATAATATAAAAGTTCTCCGCCTAAAGGCGGGGCAACCGCTACCCCGGATACGAATACATGAAATGGAATAAATATTTTTTTGCCCTGTAATGTTTTAAATCTTAAGAGTATAATTTTAAGAAATGGTTATCTTTGAGGCTTAAAATAAATATAGTGATATATCCTGAAAATTTTGAATTCAAAATAGGGTTCGACAAAATACGGCAATTACTCGCATCGAAATGCCTGAGCAGCCTTGGCGAAGAGAGAGTAGAAAGCATGGCTTTTTCCTCAGATTATACATTTATAGCAGAATCCTTATCTCAAACGGATGAATTTATAAGAATTATACAAGAAGAAGATAATTTTCCTACCAACTATTTCCTGGATGTCCGCCAGTCCTTAGCCAATATAAAAGTCGAAGGCACGTGGATAGACGAAAGTGACCTGTTCGATTTGAGGCGTTCTCTGCAAACGATAAAAGAAATAGTAAGTTTTCTTAAAAAAGAAGAGGAAGAGAATACTCCTTATCCGTATCTATATAAATTGGCTGGAGAAGTAACGATATTTCCCCAGCTAATTAGCAGGATAGACAATATTCTTGACAAATTCGGGAGAATAAAAGATAATGCATCCGGCGAATTGAGCCGTATACGGAGAGAAATCGCACATGTATCAGGAGGTATATCCCGTAACCTGAACGCTATTCTCCGCACGGCACAAAACGAAGGGCTGGTCGAAAAAGACGTAACTCCAACCATGCGGGACGGCAGACTGGTTATACCTGTTGCTCCTGCATTCAAACGAAAAATAAAGGGGATCGTGCATGACGAATCAGCATCGGGGAAAACTGTTTTTATAGAACCGGCCGAGGTAGTAGAAGCCAATAACCGCATACGCGAACTGGAGAGTGAAGAACGACGCGAAATAATAAAGATACTGATTGCTTTTACCGATACTCTACGCCCATTGGTACAGGAAATCACCCGGTCTTATGAATTTCTGGCTACCATCGATTTCATCAGGGCTAAAGCTGCTTTTGCCATAGATATCGAGGCTATTAAGCCATCTATCGAAAACAAACAGCTTATAAGATGGTACAGGGCAAAGCATCCTTTACTGTTGATTTCGCATCGAAAACAAAATAAGCAGACAGTACCTCTCGACATTGAATTGGAAGAAGACAACCGTCTGTTAATAATATCAGGTCCTAATGCCGGAGGAAAGTCTGTCTGCCTGAAAACAGTCGGGTTGCTTCAGCATATGGTACAATGCGGCATTCCAATACCGCTTGCCGAAAATTCGGCAGTAGGAATATTTGATAATATATTTATCGATATCGGCGATGAACAATCTATCGAAAACGACTTAAGCACATATAGTTCACATCTGACCAATATGAAACATTTTGTCAGAAACTGCGACGATAAAACGATCCTGCTCATTGATGAATTTGGAGGCGGAACAGAACCTCAGATCGGTGGAGCTATAGCCGAGTCGTTACTTAAACGTTTCAACGGGAAAGGTGCATTCGGGGTAATCACTACCCACTATCAGAACCTGAAACATTTTGCAAATGAAAACAAAGGTGTAATAAACGGCGCCATGCTTTATGACCGGCACCTTATGCAGCCTTTATTTACCCTATCTATCGGGAATCCGGGGAGTTCATTCGCGATAGAAATAGCACGAAAAATAGGATTGCCCGAGGATGTAATAAGCGACGCCTCCGGTATTGTGGGCAGCGATTATATAAATATGGATAAATATCTGCAAGATATTGTCCGCGATAACCGTTACTGGGAAACAAAACGGCAGAATGTCCGCCAAAAGGAAAAACGTCTGGAGGAAATAACGGAAAATTACGAAGCTGATTTATTGGAAATAGAAAAGCAACGAAAAGAAATTATCCGTCAGGCAAAAGCCGATGCCGAAAGAATATTATCC